>CAZWRR010000157.1:0-1536 GCA_964635805.1 uncultured Staphylococcaceae bacterium | reverse complement strand
TCCACCTCTTTATCGTGTATGTTGCCTATGATTTCAATATAATGCTTTTCATCAGAAAAAGTAATGACATGATGCGTGGCTTCTTTAATACTCATTCCTTCATCAACTGTGACAAATTCACTCGTCATTTGGCTTGCCGCAAGTGTTTCACTATATGTTAATAATTGTTCAACTTGGGCTTTTTGTTGTGGTTTTAAGAAATGTAAATATTGAGTTCGCTCTAAGACGCCCGCAGGAAGAAGGAGTGTACGAATTTCATCGGTTTTTAAGTGTGTTAAAACCTTACTTTGGGTTGGCTTATCAAGCGTCCGGAAAACATCGATTTGCGTATCTTCATCAAGTTCAACAAGCATTTTGGCAAGGTTTTTAAAGTCGACAACCGTGAGTAATTTCTTTTTTTGCTCACTTGTAGCGTCTTCAAAAATCTCCGCTAAATCGACGGCGTGGAGTTTATTTAGTTCGCGCTTTAAAATGGAGTCGGAACGATGAAAATCAAATTCTATTTTCATTATGCGATTCCTCCTAATAAAAGCATTGCTAGGCCAAAGTAAATAATCATCGCAAAGAAATCAACAACGGACGTAATTAAGGGACCACTCGCCGCTGCCGGGTCTAGTTTTATTTTCTTTAAGAAATAAGGAATTGCAAACCCTATCGCTGGTGAAATAGCGATATTACCCATTAAGGACACCCCAACAACTAAGCCAACGCGCCAAGCAAAGGGACTTTGGATGATAATCGCAATCACATATGCGGATAGCCCAGCGACAATTCCTAGTAAAACCCCACTTAATAAACCCGAACCGATTTCTCGTCGGGCTTCAAGACCCGGGTTATCATCTGGATCATTTAAATATAACAGGGTCACCGCTAAGGTTTGAGTTGCGACATTACCCGCTAAAGCTAAAATAAGCGGTTGGAACATCGCTAAAATGGCAAAAGAGGCAATTATTTCTTCAAATAAGCCAGTGGTAAAAATTAATGGAACATCAACGATAACTAAAATTAATAACCAAATTAACCGGTGCCAAGCTGCCTTAATAAAGCCCGTATCTTCGGTTGATGAGGTCGCCGCTAATTTAGTAAAGTCTTCGCTTGCTTCATCTGTATACGCTTCAATCGCATCATCAAGAGTGACCATCCCCACTAATTTGTTTTCATCATCGACTAAG
Organism: uncultured Staphylococcaceae bacterium; assembly: GCA_964635805.1. Classification (GTDB taxonomy): domain Bacteria; phylum Bacillota_I; class Bacilli_A; order RFN20; family CAG-826; genus UBA1361. The sequence goes on along the minus strand of CAZWRR010000157.1, from coordinate 364 downwards.
GGTACAACAAAATAGCCATAGTCTCTAAGGTAAGTCGTAACTTCACTAATTTCATCCGTTGTATGGAATGAACGAACGTCTTCCATTAAATCACGAATCGTTGTTGGTGGTTTGGCACTAATTAAATGTTTAAGGCTAATTTTCCCAATTAATTCAAAAAGGTCATTAACAACGTAAAACGTCATAATTGTTTCAACTTCCGGGGCTTCCTTAATCATTTTTTTCGTTGCTTCTTTAACACCCATTTCCGGTTTTAAAACGATCATTTGGGTTGTCATATACGCCCCAGCGTGATTATCGTCATATTTTAATAATTGTTCTAATTGATCAGCATCTTCTAAGGAGTGTATAACACGATCTTGTT
>CAZWRR010000156.1:0-1547 GCA_964635805.1 uncultured Staphylococcaceae bacterium | reverse complement strand
CTTGATGCCGTAAATCAGCACGCTGAAGAAGTAGCGACTTTAGAAGAAGCGCATGCAGGTGATATCAGCAAAATTCACGAAGAACACGAAGCGGCGCTACTCGTCGTTGAAGAAAAACATGCAGCGGCATTACTTGCCAAAGAAGAAGAGCTTAAAGGTGAGTATGAAGCTAAAGAAGTACTTAACGCCGCGCTTTTAGTAAAAGAGGCGGAAGTCGCGAAAGTTAAGAAAGAAAGTGAAGCAAAAGTCGCGGCAATTCAAGAACAAATGACACTTTTAGAAGCCGAACTTTTAACGTACCGCATTACGAAAGGTAAAGCACCAAAAGCGGGACAAATGACTTCACGTCAACGTTTTATGCAACTTCAAGAGCAAAAACGTGTGCTTGATAAATATTTTAATGACGCGTGGAAAGAAACGAAACAATCGATTCGCCGCCGGCATTTACGTGTAAATAAAACGGGAGGAGGAAAAAAACGTGAGCAAAAAACGTCATGATCCATTTTTAGGTGGCAAAAGTGGTGATGAGGCATTACCAGATGAAAAAGAACAAACAAAATATTTTGCCCGACCTATCGCGGCAGTGCAAATTATATTGCTACTTACTTCATTTCTAGCAGTGCTTGTTTTAGTAATGATTTTAGTTACAGTTTTCGTCTTTGAAGAAAATGCGTTTTACTTTGGCGATAATGTCTATAGTTACGTACTTTACGGGCTTATTATGCTTTTAATCGTTAATTTCATCGTTATTGTTTATTTTCATATTATGAGCAATACCGATATGCCAACGTATGAAGAGTATAAAAAAAGTATTAATCGCCGTGAATTTATTAAAAAACGCCGCCGCTTCCCGAACTTAAACGATTACGATGAGCTCTATAAAAATTACAAACGCTTACCACCATTACGGGAGTTAACGCTTGCAAAGTTTTGTGATGACTTCCGCTCGTTTATGGCTAATGAATTACGGCTGTATTTTACAATTGACGAAGTGCGTAAGTTTGTTACTGGTCTTGGTGTTAGTAAAACAATGATTCTCCAAGGGATGTCAGGCACGGGGAAAACATCACTTGCAGTTGCGTTTGGCCGCTTTATTGATGTGCCAAGCACAGTCGTGCCAATTCAACCGATGTGGAAAGAACGAAGTGATTTATTAGGTTATTACAATGAATTCACCGGTAAATTTAATGAAACAATGATTTTACAAAAGCTTTATGAAGCAAGTTACACGGATAAAATCTTTATCATCGTCCTTGACGAACTTAATATTGCCCGTGTTGAATATTACTTTGCGGAGTTTTTAAGTCTTTTAGAACTACCGCCTACGAGCGAGCGCCAACTTGTTGTAGCGGCAACCGGTGCGTATGAAGACCCAGTGTGCATGAAACGCGGCAACATTATTTTGCCCGACAACGTGTGGTTTTTAGGTACGGCGAATAATGACGATAGTACGTTTGCGATTAGTGATAAAGTGTATGACCGGGCGATGGTCATGAACCTTGATATGCGCAGCGCCCCGTTTACGGGGGACGAAGATGCAAAACAAA
>CAZWRR010000155.1:0-1553 GCA_964635805.1 uncultured Staphylococcaceae bacterium | reverse complement strand
ATCCGTAAAAAATCATCGTTTAATATATTTTTTGCACTTTTACATATTGTGTTTAAAATAGATCTTGTTAATTGTTTTATGTTCATGGAGCAAGTTTAATTGCGTCAAAACTGTATGGTTCAAGTGTGATATTTAAAAATGCACCTAAACGGCCTTCATATGTAAATTCGTTTTCGCCAACGTCTTTGAAGAAATCACGGAACAATTCGCGTTGCGCTTGGCCGATATTATGATTAATGACGAGCTTTACATCAAATTCTTGATCAGCGCTTGTTTTTGTAGTTAAAATTACATGATAATAAGTGTTCTGCTGAACGTCAATCGACGCAATATCTGTAACAAGTTTTTCATCACGGTCGCGCATTTCTTTAAACTTGAATGGTGTGTTAATTTTCGCGGTGGCGTTATCGTAAAGACCTAGGGGCCCTTGGGGGACGTAAGCGTCACTTTGCGCAAACAACATATCCGCAGTTACTTCTTTAACAATCGGCTTTTTAATTTCTGGATAGTCTTTTGGGTCAAGTTGTTTAATACGTTTAATCCATTGAATTTGTGATAAACCGTTGTAATTAGAATAATCACCAACTACTTCGATTAACGTTCCGATTTCTAAAATATCTTCGAAGTCTTGAACTTTGAAAAGACCAAAACCGTACTCACCATCACTGATCGTCGCATTATTATAACTTGGATACAACCCTGTGACATAACCGCGAAGTGTCATAGGTGTGGACTCCGGGACATTACGTGCATCAACTAAGTTATAGTACTTAATTAATTCCATCGGATTTAAAATTAAATCAAATTCTGTGACCGCTGCAAAATTATTGATTTTAATTGTCGCAATTAAGCGGCCATTAATTGGTTCTGGCACACTATCACCATGCTCTTTACTATATGTTGGATAGTTGGGGATCGCTTTTAACAACCCAGTTGTTTCTTCCACGAATTCAAATGTAGCAAAAGATGACTCTTCATCATTTTCGCCAAAGTACGACCATTCAATTTCATAGAAGCCTTCTACATAAAGGTCAGCTTCTTCCTCTTCATACGAATAAATACCATTAGTCAATAAAATTAAGTCATCACTATCTTTTAACACTGGAATAAACTTGGGATCTGTTAGGTTGTTGTTTTTTCGAAACTCATTACCATGAATTGTTTCGCCCGTTGTTTTATTAATAACAAGCGGAGTCGTCATAACAATTTCTTTAACGAGATCGTCAATGTCTTCTTCTGTAATTCCAACTTTTGTCCACTCTGCTATAAGTGTCATATCATACGTGACCGCGTAACCATTAAATACCCATTTCTCATTGTCAATATACCAGCCTTCCACTTCATAACCTTCGCGGGTTATGTCGGGCTTAACCACTTTTTCGCCGTGTTTTACTAGCTGTGAGGCAACCGGTGGACCACCATTACTATCAAATTCAACGATATGCGTTATTTGCTCATCGCTACTTTTACTTTCTTCAGTATTCTCTACTTCTGATGAACTGTCCGCAGGAAAAGTAACACATCCACTCACAAATAAAGGTAAGAACAAAAAT
>CAZWRR010000154.1:0-1565 GCA_964635805.1 uncultured Staphylococcaceae bacterium | reverse complement strand
GTTCAAACGTAAAGTCATGAAACTGTATTGGTGAAGAAACGATTACTTCGTTATACACCTGACTAGTGTAACCGTAAAACTCAAATGCACTATGATAAGAAATAAAAGAGTTTTTCGTAATCTTACTCGCTATTTCAAATTTTGTCGGAATTACGCCTTTTGTTTCAAAACTAACTGCTGCATAAAGATTACGTTTAATCCGTTTAATATATCCTTTTGCTAAATAGCTTTGGACGATATTACTTGCAAGATCTTTGTCACCTGTTAACTGAACAATATAGTTAAAATCAAAGATCCGTTTATACGCAAAGTCTTCAATATATTTCATGTTTAACCTCCACAATTCAATTATACTTACATTGTTACATTATGGTAATTAATAATACTATAACATAACAATAAGGGTGGAAATATAATGGTGTTGGTACTTTTTGTGGTAATCCGTTGATACTTTTTATGATTAGGTGCGCTAGTTACACATAACTGAACTGTTTCGTTCCCAAAACTTGAATATTTTTGTACTTTTGGGAATTAACAGAATTGTGCTTTATAACAAACACATGGTGGCACTTGGCCGCATTCGTAATCTTAATAATACGTTGAGCAACTTTAATGTGTTGTTAAGGATGGCGTATGAATTATGCTGTTTTGTAAAAGGTTTTTAAAACTTTTTTATAATAAACCGACGAAAACACGATCGTAAATTGTATTATTTAGTAGCGAGGGCAAATGCAGCATTACAACGTTAACGACTTATGTTCACCCGAACGGGAACTAATGGAACGAACATTTAACACGATTTATGAAAAGTATTTTTACTTAGTGTTTTACGTTGCTTTTGAAATCGTACGTCACAAAGAAGACGCGAAAGATATAACTCAAGAAACATTCTTAAGAATGTATGAAAACCGCCACTCCCTCCAAAAACGTAAAAGTCTCAAATACTATTTAGTTACGATCGCCAAAAACCTCGCTATTAATATGCAAAAAAGCAAGTCACGGTTCGTTGCTTATGATGACGCCCTCGATTCTGGCATAGAAGAAAAAAGTGATGACTTTGATGCGTATATCATGACCTTTAAAGGTTTTCTCGATGAAGATGAAATAGAGCTTGTTATTTATAAACTACTCTATGAATATACATTCAAGGAAATTGCTGCGCTTAAAAAAGTAACGACAAATAGTGTTTCGAGTAAATATAAACGAACAATTGATAAAATTCGTAAATACTATGGGAGGAAATAGTAATGTCAAACTTAAAAAACAAAGTTAAACAAGATTTTATAAATAAGACTGGTGTCGAGTTCTCCTTTGATACAACAAAACTAGAAAGCAATGCTTCACCACATAAAAAACGCTTTAATCGCAATTGGCTTTTTCTTATTGTTCCTAGCGCGACTGTTGCTTCGCTTGTTTTAGTTGTTAGTGCCGTTGTACTAAGTGCGCTAATAACAACAAAAGAATCAGTACGGATTACACGGAAACAATACTCAAAAGCTGAAATCGCGGTCATTGAGTCAAATACATTTAAACGCCTTAATGAATTTGAATATCCTCCGCTTACT
>CAZWRR010000153.1:0-1576 GCA_964635805.1 uncultured Staphylococcaceae bacterium | reverse complement strand
CGCTATATTCGAAATAGTCTATACCTGTCCACTGATCATCATTAGGAGTGTAGGTCAAAAATTCCTTCTGGTTTTCCTAGTATTGCCATTGTGTGTCGTCTTTTTTAAAATGCCCTATAACGCCCGGGTATTGCCGAAGGCGTGGTGTTTTAGCACTAACGCTCAACAGAATTACCAGAGCTTAAATTTAGTAAAATTGTTTCATAGTATTCCGTCCGCCACGCTTTTGGCAATACCATGTTAGTAGCCGTTTTATTTCTTTTTCTCGTCATCCGTGTCGTCAAAATAGTTCGATGTCGTATCTTCGTTAAAACGAATTTTATTGCTGTAATTAGCCCTTGCATTTTGTTCTCTCGCAAACATTTTTTTGATGTCCGCTTCATTTTTTTCAAAAACCATAGTGTTATTTATTGAAAGCGAAATGGCAATTTTTTCTACATCGTGGTCTGTTCCGATATAAGTGAATGTCCAACGATTTTGTTTTAATTCCTCAACAAGTTTTTTAATGTCGTTGCCCGAAAATTCTTTTGAATCGTTTTCTTCTCCGTCCGTCAAAACCGTTACAAGAACATTATAGTCAGTTTGTCCTTGCAAAGATTGTTTTAGTTTGTTTATGCTAAAACCCATTGCATCAAATAATGGTGTCATTGCATCAGGATTGTAACTTTTGTCGTCTATTTGTTCAAGTTTGCTTGCCGGGTCAATAAAGTGAAGTAGTTTTTGTCCTAAGCTGTTGAAAGAAACAAATGAAACAAAATGTTCTTGTTCTGGAAATTGCTTTTCAATTCCTTTAATTGTCTGAACTAATTCATTAAAACCTTGAATTATTGTGTTTTTTATAGACGACATTGAACCACTTTCGTCTAAAATAATAAGGTTATGCACCTGATGTTTCTTCTCCATATTTTTAGTTTTATTTGTTAAACATTTTATTTCGGGTCTTGTTGTAAAAATGGCTACTAACGACTAAGGCTAAGCGCATTTGGCGGTTTGCGGGAGTATTCACTGTCGCACTGCGACAAAGTGAATGCGGGCGCAACACCTGCTAAATGCACGTCAGCCAGCCAATGAGCTTAGGCGCGTGTTATGCGTTCGTTCTTTATCGTTTTGTTTTGTGTCAATTAATGAAATAGCTTATTATAATCTTGAAATTCTAGGCTTAAACAATCTGTGTAGCTTTTGATATAATTCTTTTCTTCATGCGTCAATTTAGACATCGGTGTTTCGATTTCAGACTTACATTCAGCCATAATTGTTTTTAGCTTTTTTCTTGAAATTTTTCTTTTCGAGAAGTCAGTCATAGATTTCCAAACGAGTGAATTTTTATTCATTAATAGATTTATATTGGCATTATTAGTGAACTTCAAAGGCTCTGAACTCAAAGATATTATATGAAATTTAATGTTTGGGTAAGATAATTCACCCATATAATATGTATCACTGGGCATAATGGAGGTTACAAAATTTACTTTATTCTCGGAGTTCTTTGAAATAAAACCATCAAAATATATTTCTGAGTTTACAGAAGTATTTTTAGCCTGTCTATATAGTAGTAATGAGTCTGCTTCATCTACCT
>CAZWRR010000152.1:0-1577 GCA_964635805.1 uncultured Staphylococcaceae bacterium | reverse complement strand
AATTTTAAAACCAACTTATTACCAACTTATTACCAACTTTAAAACCAACTTATTACCAATCATGCTATAATAAATTTATAAAAAGGAGTGTTACTATGAAAAGATATTCTCACATATTAAAAGACTTACTTGAGTACTCAAATGAAACCGAATGGATTGAATTTAAGGAGAACTTTGTTAATCACGAAGAAATAGGTGAATACATCTCCGCACTTTCTAACGCCGCTGCGCTTTGGGAAAGAGAATATGCATATTTAGTATGGGGTATTAAGGATGAAACGAAAGAGGTTGTCGGTACGAAATTCAACCATCGCTCAACTATTGAAAAATCGAATGAAGTACTTGAACACTATTTAGCGCGAAACTTATCACCAAGTATCCATTTTCGTTTTATTGAAGTAACACATGATAATAAAAAAGTTGTTATTTTAGAAATACCTAAAGCCCACAGAATCCCAACTGCTTTTAAAAATGAGCGCTATCTAAGAATTGATTCAAGTAAAGTTAATATAAAAAAATATCCAGAACGAGAAATCGATTTATTCGATGCTTTACGCGAAGAAGAAACAATTGTAACAAAGGAAGCAAAACATCAAAAACTTACGTTTAATAAGTTATTTGTCTTTTATGCTTCTAAAGGTATTATTTTAAATAAAGATACTTTTGAAGAAAACCTCGAGTTAAAAACAAAGTCCGGAAAATATAACATTCTCGCTCAATTACTTTCTGATGATAACAAAATTCCGTTTCGGATTGCGACATATAACGGCCCAACTAAAGCTCATAAGATGGTTGGTGTACGCGACTTTGGTAATACATGTCTCTTATACGCTTTTAATGATGTTTTAGCATACGGTAATGTTATTAATAAAGTTCAGTCGTCGGATGATGGGCAAATACCACGGGTCGACACGCCTTATTTTGATCACAACATTTTTAGTGAAGCACTTGTGAATGCTTTTGTGCATAATGATTGGTTATACGAAGAATCACCGCAGATTGATATTTTTAGTAATCGGCTTGAAATTATTTCGCATGGCGGAATACCGCGTAACCAAACAATTGAAAATTTTTATCGTGGCGTCAGCAAATTAAGAAACAAAGCACTTGCCGAAATCTTTATGCAGCTCCGCATTAGTGAAAAAATCGGTCGTGGTGTACCACGAATTGTAAGTAAATACGGTAAAGAAGCATTTGCGTTTTCTAGTAGCAGTCTCATTGTGAAGATTCCTTTTAATATCGTTAATAGTGGAAGTGTTACTGTTTCTGTAGAAGAACAATTAAAAGAGTATGTCCTCTCAGTTCGGGAACGACAAATCATCGATATAATTAAAGATAATCCAAACGTCACAATTCTTGCCCTTTCGGCCCAATTAAATGTTTCAACCACGACAATTGATAAAGATTTAATTAAATTAAGAAACGAAAAAATAATTGATCGTGTGGGCTCCAAAAAAGCTGGGTACTGGATTGTTAAGGAGGTTTATTAAAAGTACGTTTTCACGCTAAGTTTTAAATGAAATATTATAATTCATATTTTTATGCACGATAAATGTCCAAATAAGATGAACTTACCA
>CAZWRR010000151.1:0-1592 GCA_964635805.1 uncultured Staphylococcaceae bacterium | reverse complement strand
GGAACAGTAGCAAAACCGTGGCCATCTGCACAAATCCATTCAGATTCCTCATCTGCCTCGGGAATTACGATTAATTCTTCACCATCCAATGCCCTGTAGTAGCCGCCGGAAATATCTTCAATTATGGTAGTATAGTTGAAATTTTCATATACGTAATTCCATTTCTCATCATATCCAACTTTTTCACTGTATGGCCCGTAGTAAAACCCTATCGCGCCGAGCTTTCCGTCAAACACACCGCCGCTGATGTGTTCGACCTTGCCACCCTTTAAACCAAGGCCATATCCATCCTTGCCGATAAATGTACCCCCGGTAATTTCCTCTATGGTATGACCCTTGCCTATAAATCCATCTGAGTACACTGCGGATCCATCATCAGAGATGAAGGTTCCGCCGCTGATGGACTTGATCAGAGCGGGGAATTCCAGATTGACATCGTGTTGGTAGGACGAACAACTAAGACGCAGGGCAGTGTAGGTGCTGTTATAAAACAGGCCCCCGCTGATCTCTTCCACGGTACCTCCCCGGAGGTAGAATGTGTAGTGATTATCAGCATAAAATTCACCGCCGCTGATGGTGCCTATTTCCGCGTAATTATTACTAAGAGCTGGGCCCGGCCCACCGTAAAATTTGCCGCCGCTGATGGTTCCTATGCGGGCCTCCGGATATTCATTTTGTATAACAGCCTCTGAATAGGAGCCGACGCACTTGAAAACACCGCCGCTGATCTCGCCAATAGTGGCATCTTGGTTGTGGATGGCGGTATTCTTACCTTCAAAATAACCGGAGCTAATAGTGCCGATATCGCCAAAGTAGCTATATATTGTATAGCCTTGGGTTATATAGGAGCCGCCATCAATGGTGACAATACGGCCATGACTGAGCTCAATAGCGTTGCCGTATTCGTCAAGCTCCATGGTGCAGTCCTTAATTTGTGTGATTTCACCACCGGTGCCAACATACACCAGCGTGCTTCCATTGATGTTACCCACAATAATGCAATCTTTAAGTAAATCAATCTTTCCTGTATCCCCCACCGTAATAGCGCGTTTTGCGCCGTATATCTCAACTCCTTCAATGGCATTCGCTTCGCCGGCCTTCAGATTGAAAGCTACGCTACGGTCGGGGGATTCTATATCAAATATGCAGTCTTTGATAGTACCGTATGTGCCGTAGCCTGTACCACCTAAACTACTAATATCACTAATCCCCTGGTTGAAATTGCTGACCTTGATATTTTCCATGTTGAGCTCACCTGCATTGGCCAAGAAGAGAGTGCCTTGGTCACCGCTGGTGTGGGCAAAACCGCCTCTTTCACCATCAGATGAATCTACCAAGTTCAGCTTGCCGCCTGCCTTTACCTCAACGACGCTTAAATCCGCCGAGGCAACGGGTTTTCCTTTATCGTCAATACCAGCGGGCAGGCTGGATTTAATCGTATAACCATCCATATCCCAAGTGATATCAGCACCACTAGGGATAACGATACGGTCGCTTTGGTCGGCAATAACCGCATTGGCAAGCATGGTTACCGTTGCCGGTTGTTCTAAATCAATTGCCGCCGCCAAGGCATCACCTATCGCTTCATACTC
>CAZWRR010000150.1:0-1615 GCA_964635805.1 uncultured Staphylococcaceae bacterium | reverse complement strand
TGTCAAAGGGGAGGATGTCGTAAATTTTACCGTAGGTCACCGGCCCTTTGGCCAGAGGGGCACGCAATCCCCCGGAGTTTTGAATGGCCACGTCCGCACCGGGGATGGACTCCCTGACAATATCCGTAATCAGGTTGCCCAGAGGGCTGGAGTAAAATCGCTCGTTGACCATGTCCTCTGCCACTTCCCCTTTGCCCAGCTGCCGGTTGTAGGTGGCAGCCACCCGCTCCCGATGTTGCTTGACCATGAGGGATACGGCGGGCACCATCTCCACTTTTTTACCCATATAGGTGGCCGGTACCATCTTTTTCCTGGGGTACCTGGGGTTGCAGTGGGTGCGTCCCTCAAAGTGGTGGGTGCACAGGTACTGGGGCGGGTGAATGGTGGTCTTCTCCGGGATCAGTTTACCGGACTTTTTGTCCACAAACAGATCCACCCTGCCAAACCCCTCTCCCAGGGGAGGCCCCTGGATGACAGCTATGTCAGAGACCATGTGGGCCACTTTCTGGTGGGTGTGGCCCCCGATGATTACGTCAACCAGCCCTTTGGGTAAATCCCGGGCCATGCGGAAGATGATGGCGTCAGAGTCACAGGTGGCGGTGTCTGCCTGGTTCTTGAAATTTTTACACCCACTCCCGCTGTGGACCACTGCAATGACGATCTGAGCCCCTTTGGCCCGAAGCTTCCGGGCCTCTTTGGTAATGGCTGAGGTTTTATTTTGAAACTTCAGCTTGCTGACCACATCGCTCCGGGCAGCCCGCTTGGTCTCCAGGGTGATGGCTCCCACCACGCCCACCATCACTCCGCCCATGTTGAGCATTATGTGGGGGTGGGTGTTGGGCCACACGGGCGGCTGGTTGGTCTCCCGCTCCAGAATGTTGGCGACCAGGAACGGGAAGGTGGCCTCACGCATGGTCTGCTTCAGGGCGCCGAACATGTCGTCCGCGGGTCCGTCAGGGGAGGGGCCGTAGTCGAACTCGTGGTTGCCGATGGCGGCACCGTGGAACCCAAGCAGGTTCATGGCTTCAACGATTGGTTTGCCGTACTGGCTGTTGGAGAGGAAGGTCCCCTGGAACATGTCGCCCGCATCCAGGAGCACCACCCGGCCGTTGAACTCCTCCCAGAGGATGGGCAGGTAGCCGGACAGGACCCCCAGGCCCCCGGTCTCAATTACCCGGCCGTCTTTCAGCTCGGTCTGGTGGGGTGCCAGCCAACCGTGGACGTCGCTGGTGCTCACCACAGTAATGGGGATGATGTTCGATGAATCCTGCCCCTGTTTGCCTCCGCTCCCCAGAGCGGTGGAAGTGGGGGCGTGTACCATGATGACCATAGTCACCAGGGTGAGGAACAGGAGTTTTAATTGGTGGGGCTTAAGAATTGAAAATGGGCGTTTGCTCATTGGGAGACCTTCTCCGGGTTTTAATTGAACCCGCCCACGCGGCGGGTGTTGAATCAGTAGTTTACTTAACACGTGCAGGGTGAGCGGTTATTTCCCAGATTGATCCAGGATCCGCTTACCGGCGGAAAATAACACGGAGGGAAGTAAAGTTGAAGCCCCTATTTGTACCTGAGGGGCCGGATGGTACCGGAGAAGCCCGGTTAACCCTTGATTACG
>CAZWRR010000149.1:0-1632 GCA_964635805.1 uncultured Staphylococcaceae bacterium | reverse complement strand
TTTTAAACTAATAAGCACCCTTGGAATACGGCTTTATTTTGACCAGTATGATAACTTATTGATATTTAGTGATTTAAATATTAAAGTAAAGAAAGGAGATTAATATGGCAACATTAAGACACCATTGGAGATTTAATGGTAATTTAGCTGATAGCGTAGGTGACGCACATTTCGTAAATGAAAGTGACCCTACAGTACCTACAGAGTATATAGAAAACAAAGACGGGGTAACGGCAAGAGCATTGCTAAATGATACTGGTGTTGTAGCACACTGGACGGAGCTTCAAGCAGGCTTTGATGGTAAGTATTGTATAAGTGCTTGGATACAGAGACCACCAACCACAGTACCAGGAGATCATTATATATTTATGTTTGGTAATGCAAACGGAGGGATAACATACTCCAGTTCAGGTTTATCATTTTATACACACTCTAATGCTAAGATATACAATATACCATTTAATGCAACAACTGGTATAGGCGACTGGACTCACATAGTAATGCTAATTGACAAAGAAGAAGGTACGCTTAGAGTTTATATGGATGGTTTCTACAAAGGTGGATTCACAGATAATTCATATACAAAAATAGCTACTGGAACAGGTAATTATTGTTTAAATGGAATTTATACTACATCAGCTAGTGTGACGGGCAATAGAGTAAACGTAGACGAAATTATCGTATTTGATGGTTGGCTTACAGGTGACTTAACTACACACATTATAAATAACAGAGCAGACGGTGAAATTCTAGAGTTATATCAACGTGGTACCTCAAGTAGTGCACCTTTTGAGTTAGAGGAAGCAACAGTAAGACATCATTGGAAATTTGACGGTAATTTGAATGATAGTGTAGGTAATGCACACTTTACAGGATGTAGCAATTTGAATTACAAGGTAAAATACACAATTAATAAAGAGAGGCAAGAAGGTAAAGCATTAAATAATAATCCAATGTGGAGAAAAGCATATAGTTCTAATGTGGTAGACGGTTTTTCTGGTAAGTGTGCTATGAGTGCTTGGGTACAACGTAGTAGTAGTAGTAGTAGTAGTAGTGGTGGTGGTATTGTGTGTTTATTTAACCTATTTGGTATAGGAGTACAACCTACAGCAGTAACTTTTATACAAGGTTCTTATTCTGGAGGGTATAGAACTGTTTCTATACCATCTACTATAGATTACGGGGACTGGTTTCACGTGTTACTACAGATAGACCGTACCACGGGTGGTTTGAAAGGTTATATAAACGGAGTTTTAGTAGTTAAGTACTCAACAACTGCCTATACAGGTTCCTTACCAGCTTCATCATTTTTCTTAAATTATCCCTCACTATCACTACCTCTTTCATATCAAGAATATGCTAATGCTAGTAATAGTGACGAAATAAAAGTATATGATGGGTGGTTAACCGATGGTGACATAGAAGTAGGACAACAAGCAAAAGGTGAAGTTTTAGAGTTATATTTCGAAGGAGTAAACAACATTAAAAGACCAACAATAACACAGATATCAAACATAACACACGAGGGGGCTGATATAAGTTGGACTTAGAAAATGCAACATTAATCCATCATTGGAAATTCAACGATGATTTCCACGATGAGATATCTATTTTAAGTTTTGAATACACATT
>CAZWRR010000148.1:0-1638 GCA_964635805.1 uncultured Staphylococcaceae bacterium | reverse complement strand
GCCGGGTTATATACTTTTGCACCGACAGGTCCCGTTCTCTTTCCAAATCCGTTTTCTGTAATTACTAAAATTGCCGTGTTTTCGCCATATGTTGTTTGTGGCGGCCCACCGAGAAGTGAGGCGGCCATAATCGCAAACCCGTCACCTGCTAAGGTTTTATCAATCCCCGGATCAACAAAGAAATCTTGCTGACTAACCGTTGAATTTGCACTTATGTCGCCAATATGTTCCATTAATGTGACGAAAGCAAGTGGCACCATCATAATTATTGCTTCCCAGTCAAATCGTAAATACTTATAAAAACCTAATGTTTTATCTAATGATTGAAAAACAACAATATCACTACCATTTAGCGGGGAAAAATCAACAAGGCCAATAACGAGTGCATAAAGATACCCGATCAAGAATCCTAGTAAAATCGGTGCGGCTTTAAAAAATGATTTTGGTTTAGCAAATGAACTAATTAAAATAATACTTAGAAGCGTCACTAAAGCCGTTGTCCATTGCTTCCATGCTGGGGATGTACCAAGTGCATAATTTGCAATAATGTTATTCCATAATATGCTAGGAACGAGGAGCATTCCCAAAATAATGATAATCGGGCCCACAACACGCGGCGGAAAAATCTTACGCACTTTTTCAACACCAATAAAGCGGACAACTAAAGCGAAAATTAAGTACATCACGCCGGTAAAGAAAATTGCTACTACAAGACCACCCATTGCTTTTTGCCATTCGACAGTTCCTACTTCTGTTCCGCCGATAATGGCAATTAAAGCCGGTAAATACGCAAACGACGAGCCAAGGAATACTGGAACCTTTCTTTGCGTTGTAAAGTAAAAAATAACTGTGCCAATTCCTGCTGTTATTAGTGTAATTGAAATACTTAATCCTGCTACAATTGGCACAACAACGGTTGCACCAAGCATCGCAAACATATGTTGGAAACTAAGTGTCGATGTTCTTAAAAATCGCCGGGCTTTATCTCTTTTTGTAGGCATTTAATTCACTCCTTTTCATAAAGTATTTAAATATGTCTTAAGACGTTTAGCATGCGAACCATTGTAGGCTTTTGAGTCCACAAACATCTTTAATTCATCTAATGTAAGCCATTTATGCGCGATTGTTTCGCCTTTTTGATATTTAATACATTCTTTTTCACAATCGACAATTGTTACAAAACCTAATGTTATTGCGCCTTCTTCTTCATAAATGAACTCATAAATCGGTGATACACTTTTTGCATTAAGTCCGGTCTCTTCTTTAACTTCGCGGAGCGCTCCTTCAGCAACAGTTTCTCCACTCAAAACGCTACCCCCGGCACTTCCTTCATATAAGCCGGGGTTTGAACTTTTATTGTAATCACGCTGCATAACTAAGTACGTTCCATCTTTGTGTTGAACAAGTGTTTCAACGATAATGTGAAAAAGGCCGCGTGGTATTTTTTGACCACGAATTAACGTTTTATTCGCTAATGTCCGATCAGCGTAATATGCATCCCAAATTTCCATAACAAAATCCTATACTTTTACATTGTAATATGTTCAGGTAATTAAACCAATTAAAGCGAAAAATCATTAAACATCATCTTGTGGTAAATAATCAGCAAAACCATCCGGTTCAGCTATATCAATACTC
>CAZWRR010000147.1:0-1651 GCA_964635805.1 uncultured Staphylococcaceae bacterium | reverse complement strand
AAGGCCGAAATTTTCTAAGACAGTCGCGCCTAAGTCGGCGAAGGAAAACCGATCAGCGAGTTTGCGGCCATTTTTATAACTTGATGAATAGGCAACGAGTGGAACCATTTCTCTAGTATGGTCGGTTCCTTTAAATGTTGGATCATTACCATGGTCCGCAGTTACGATTACTAAATCATCTTCATTGAGTTCTTCGATTAATTGACCAAGCCGTAGGTCAAAGGCTTCAAGCGCTTGACCATAACCAATTGGATTCCGGCGATGACCGTATTCCGAGTCAAATTCGACTAAGTTAGTAAAAACAAGTCCTTCAAAGTCACGATTTTTCGCAATTTCAATAACCTTATCCATGCCATCTTCATTAGAAACGATTTTTTGGCTTTCAACAATCCCAACACCATTATAAATATCTTTGATTTTACCAATGGCGGAAACCATGTAGCCATTGTCTTTTAGGATATCTAAGGCCGTTGTGCCACTAGGTGATAAGGCCCAGTCATGCCGATTTGGTGTCCGTTTAAAGTTTGCGGGTGTATCACCAACAAAGGGCCGAGCAATAACGCGACCTACCCGCCATTCAGGTTTCATACAAATATCTCGGGCTATTTCACAAACTTTATATAAGTTATCTAAGCCAATGACATTTTCATTCGCACATACTTGTAAAACGCTATCCGCTGATGTATACACGATAATCGAGTTATCGCGCATTGATTCTTCGCCTAATTTGGCCATAATTTCGGTTCCACTTGCGGCGATGTTACCAATTACTTTATAACCTGTTCTTTTTTCGAGTTCTTCAAGTAATTCTTTTGGAAAGCCGGTATCCGTAAATGTTTGGAATGGTTCGGTTGTTAATAAACCCATAATTTCCCAGTGGCCGGTCATCGTATCTTTGCCAAAGCTTGCTTCATGCATTCTTGCAACGTAACTATTAGGGTGCACCTTTACCGCTGGTGTCCCAACGATATTTGTTAATTGGCCGATTCCTAACGAACCTAAAACGGGTAATTTTAGACCTTCGGGCATCGCTAATGAAATATGCTCAACAGTTGAGGCTCCTTCATCACCAAATTCCGCCGCATCGGGCATCGCGCCGATTCCAACGGAGTCAATTACAATTACAAAGACGCGTTTAAATTGTTTTTTCATATTTTACACTTCCTTTTTTGCTTTTTTATTTTGTGCGAACATATTTTAGTTTATTTTCCTTTTGTATACAAATCATAAACACTTAAAATTCGTTTTGAAGAAACATGCGTGTAAATTTGCGTTGTTGCGATGCTTGCGTGGCCTAATAAAGCTTGGACAACTCGTAACTGCGCGCCATGTTCTAAGAGGTGGGTAGCGAATGAG
Organism: uncultured Staphylococcaceae bacterium; assembly: GCA_964635805.1. Classification (GTDB taxonomy): domain Bacteria; phylum Bacillota_I; class Bacilli_A; order RFN20; family CAG-826; genus UBA1361. The sequence continues at coordinate 295 of CAZWRR010000147.1, read as the reverse complement.
TGCCGGAGTGTATGCGGGGTAACTTGCTTATCAATGCCCGCTCGAAGCGCATATTGCTTAACAATTCGATGAAAGTATTGCCGTGACATCGGTTTTCCGTGTTTTGTTAAGAAAATATATGGTGATTTCGCTCCAATATTTTTAATACGGACATCGCTTACATAGTCATTTAAATAGCCAAGCGCAAATTCCCCAGTCGGAATGATCCGGTCTTTATTGCCTTTACCACGAATTTTGACGATTTCTTGGTTTAAATTAACTTGGCTTTTTTCTAAATTAACGAGTTCACTAACCC
>CAZWRR010000146.1:0-1653 GCA_964635805.1 uncultured Staphylococcaceae bacterium | reverse complement strand
GGGAAGGTCACTACTTTCTTTAATACAATTTTTCAAGATAAATATCGATGACATTATTGTTATTTATGATGATATGGATCTAACTCCTGGTAATATTCGCCTTAAAGAAGAAGGTTCATCAGGCGGACAAAAAGGAATGCAAGACATTATTAATGTCTTAACTACGAATAAAATTAAAAGAATTCGTATAGGTATCGGCAAACCTCTTTATGATGGTGTTGATCACGTTTTAACAAAACCTCAAGGTGAAGAGAAAGATTTGTTTCTTAAAGGAATTAACAAAGCAGCAAATGCAGTCGTCGATATTTTGAAACATGATTTTACGTTTGCAATGCAAAAATACAACAAAAAGGAAGAAGTGAAAATTGAATAATTAACGGTGAATAAATTTTTAGATAAAATATTTCCTAAAAACACACCCCCCATGCTTGCAAAAGATGGGCCTTTTGTAACTTCTGAAATTGTCGGCACAACGCTTTTAATAAGCGAAGCTTTTCATAAACGTCCCGCCAATTACGTTGTTATTGCTAGTAATATGTATATAGCGCAAAAACTTTACTCATCACTCCAAACTTTTTTGCAAAGCGATGATATTGTTTTTTATCCAAATGACGACATGCTATTCACGGAAATATTAAGTGAAAGTAGACAGTTTTCTGCCAATCGTATTTATGGTCTTTTTGAAGCAACACATGCGCTTAAACCAAAGGTGTATATAACGAATTTAAGTGGCGCCCTTCGCCCGACAATATTAAAAGAAAAATATTTAAAAAGCATTATAACGCTTAAAAAGAACGATGAATTCGGTTTTAAAAATTTGATCAAAACACTCAATGAATTAGGATATGTTCGGGTTGATAAAGTCGAGCAAACGATGCAGTACGCTGTCCGCGGCGACATCATTGATTTGTTTACGGTTAACGAAGATTTTCCAACGCGGATTGAGTTTTTTGACGATGTAATCGACTCATTAAGAAGCTTTGAAATAAGCACGCAAATATCATTTAAAAAACAAGACAAAATAAGTGTTCTTCCGGCGAATGAATTTCCGTTTTTTGCAAACGACGAAGTGCGCTTTATTAATGATATAAAAGCACACTATGAAAGCCTTAATGACAAGGAGAAATATAGTGAACTTTTTCATAATATTTCAAACGCGGTTTTAGAGAAAGATGGTATAGTGATTTCACGCTATTTTGGTTTGTCAAACTTATTTAAACATACTTTATTAGACTATATAGAAAACCCTCAAGTTATTCTTGCTAATTTTCCACAAATTGAAAGTTCTTATGCTGTGCTTAGTGAGCAGGCGGAACATTTCATTAGACATGGTGCGCAAGAGGGGACGATGCTGCCTAATTTACCGCTTTATCACGAATTTAGCCGTATTTCGCAGCATAAAACACGCAAAACAACACTTTTCAGAGGCAGCAATAACGATGTTCTTTTTGAAACACACCCCGTTACTATCATTAGTAATAAGGAAAATATAGCGCCCACTTTACTTGGTTTAGTTGAACAAGATATAACAATTTTTCTTGCAATAAACAATAAAAAACAGTCCGAACAACTATTGTATATTATTCAAAAAAATGAAGATTTACTTAAATATTATAATAGTGGAACAATCATAATTACCAATGAATATTTTGC
>CAZWRR010000145.1:0-1665 GCA_964635805.1 uncultured Staphylococcaceae bacterium | reverse complement strand
TTATGGTGCGTAAACTGTCAAAGTACTGTAAGGCACTACTTAAGGCGGGCACGCTAATACCGGTATCAACTGCGGCTTTTACAACATAGCGTAAACTTTTAATTGCACTGTTTACTTCTTTCGTAAAGTACGGGTCAAGCAGTAAATGAGCGAGTTCAGAGTTTTTGCGGTACGCACTGCTAATATTATTTAAAAACTTCGAGCGAATAATGCAGCCGGCCCGCCAAATTTTTGCAACTTCACTTAAATTAAGCGCCCAACTAAATTCATGACTTGCAACGCTCATTAAGTGGAATCCTTGCGCATATGAAATAATTTTTGCGCTATATAGTGCTTTTTCTAAATGGTTAATAAATGCGTTAATACTTCCTTTAAACGGTTTGTCGGGCACACTAAAGGCGGTTTGTAACGGTGCACGCACGCTTGTAAGTGAGGAAAGAAAGCGCATATTGACGGCTTCGGTAATAAGCGGGAGCGGGACACCAAACTCAAGCGCATTAACCGCTGTCCATTTTCCTGTCCCTTTTTGCCCAGCAACATCAACTATTTTATTAAGTAACGGTGTGCCGTCATTATCTTTATAGCGCATTATATCTGCAGTAATTTCAATTAAGTAACTATTTAGTTTACGATTGTTAAAGCGCGTAAAGATATCGGCCATACGGTCGTGATCAAGGTTTAAATAATTGTGCATTAAACTATACGTTTCGCTAATGAGCTGCATATCACCGTACTCGATGCCGTTATGGACCATTTTAACGAAGTGACCCGCACCGCTAGGACCAATGTACGTTACGCACGCAGCGTTATTATATTTGGCACTAATTGCTTTTAAAAACGGCGCAACTTTGTTATAGGCACTTTTATCGCCGCCTGGCATTAAGCTTGGACCATTAAGCGCTCCTTCTTCGCCACCACTAACACCGGTGCCTAAATAAAAGATTCCGTGTTTTGCAAGCATTGCTTCGCGACGGTTTGTATCGCGGTAATCGCTATTGCCCCCGTCAATTACAATATCGCCTTTTTCTAAAAGGGGGAGTAGTTGCGTAAGTGTGCTATCAACGGGTGCGCCTGCTTTAATTAAAAGCATAATTTTGCGCGGCTTTGCTAAGGCACTTACAAACTCACTAAGCGCATATGTGCCGATAATTTGCGAACTACTTCCTCGGTTTTCTTTAAACTTTGTAACGTTACTAACAGTACGCGTAAATACCGCAACTTTGTACCCGTTCCGCACAAAATTAAGAACGAGGTTTTCCCCCATTACGGCTAATCCAATAACACCAATATCTGCGTGTTTCATTTAACTTCCTCCCCAAAGCGTTGTGCACTAAAAAAGTGAACAATGTTCATTAGTATCATAATTATAACATTACAGCCGTTTATTTAGTGTTTAGGGCGCTAAATTTGTATTTTCCGGACGACAACACTAACAACACCAACAACGATAATGGCCGTGAAAAATAATATAAGTAAACTGTTTTTATTGCCAGGCGGTGTTGCTTTTGGGGCAACATACGTTTCGCCATTAATAAAATCATGGAAACCGTATTTAGAAGAAATAAAGTTATAACGCGCTTTTGCTTGTTTAATGACGTCATTACTACTAGCATCACTACTACTATTTTGCATAATTGTTTTTGCGATAAAACTTAAGTCGTCAAA
>CAZWRR010000144.1:0-1681 GCA_964635805.1 uncultured Staphylococcaceae bacterium | reverse complement strand
TAACTTGTTTATTTGTTATTACTGACTCAATTGAAACAGCATGATTTAAAACAATTATTATTCCGTCTAATGCCATGATTAACCAAAAAATATAGTTCATGATAACCTCCACTTTTCTACTTATAACTAACTATAATAATTTTACCATAATGGGACGTACTGAACATTGTTTCTTTGAATAATGGGAAACTAGTTTCAAAATGCAACCCCCACTTACAATCGTTCAATCTTGAAACACCCTTGTAATCGTTTCAACAGGTTGTTTTACTGTTTCCTGACTTTCCCCTGTTTTTTTGTTGTTTTTTACGTCAACCCCCACTAGTGAAGCGAAAAAAGGATGATTATATGGACTTTAAGGTACAAAAAAAAGCCTTGATAATTGTATCAAAGCTTACATGCGAAGATGGCAGGGGTGAGAGGAATTGAACCCCCAACGACGGTTTTGGAGACCGCTGTTATACCATTTAACTACACCCCTAGCTTCGTTAATATTAACAAACTAAACGCCATAACGCAAGTAAATTTATGCGGTAAGCGCTTTGTTTGCGTCAATTAGTTTCGTGTTGATATTTGCATTAAAGTTTTTGTAATTAGAATTTGCGAAATCAACCATGAAAATCGGCATTGCTTTTAACCATGTGTCAAAGTTTTCATGCTCTAAAAGCGCCGCATTACTATGTTTAGCAATATCTAAAAGCGACCAATCAAAAATAGTTTTAAATGGTGCTTTTAAATAGTCTGGTGTAAGCTGTGCTTGGTTAACGCGGAGCATGCCACTATGATCATTAGCGACTAAATACGCTGCTTCTTCATCAATCAGCGGAATCATTGACGTTATATCATTTTGATTATGCCACTTCGAGCGAATGCTTACACTATTTGTTTCACCATTGCCGCGTTTATAAAAATATTGTTTGTTCGCGTTCGAAACAGAACTATCTTCATTAAGCAGGAAAACGATACCACCCTTAACTTCGCCGTACGTTAATGCGTCGAGCGCAGGTTTACTGTCGGCATAAAAAACGAAGTCTGCGAACGTTTTGTTGTTAAGCTTAGTGGTAAGCAAATAAGCAACAAAATCATTAACGCTTTTTTCACCAGTAAATATATGTTGAACATCAAAAATAATGAATTCTTCATTGTTGTATTGTAAAAAAGTATACGTTTCACTTAAGTAAGTACTAAGTTTATCACTTATAAAGCCGTGTTTTGTATACCAATCATCTTTATAGTAACTAACACGCACATCAAAATAGCGCACACCACTTGCAAGTAATCTTTTCGCCCCATGCTTTTGCGCGCGAGCGACACGCGTCATCCCACCTTTAAAAAGTAGTTTTGCAAAAAAGTTATTTGGTAACCCGTCTTCCGCCGGATCAGTCGCACTAAAAAGACCGATGTTATCGCTATAAGCATCATGCGCACCAAGCATATGTACATCGGTTACTAATGTCGCGTCGCTTAACGTCGCATCTTTAAGTACACTGCTATAGTCGCTTTTATTGTGACTATGCGCAAACGTAAGCGGCATGTACATTACAAGCAATAAAAACAAGCCAAACAAAGCAAAAACTGAACGAAAGGTAATTTTAAAATATCGCATATATTAATTGTAGCATTAATAAAAAAGGGGCTGTTAAGAAACCTATAAAATCTTGACGGCCCCTTTTTAGTAAAAAAA
>CAZWRR010000143.1:0-1693 GCA_964635805.1 uncultured Staphylococcaceae bacterium | reverse complement strand
GATCACTTGTTCTACTTCTAAAGAAAGGGGGACGTTAAATGTTTCCATTAGTTGGCGATTACCTACGTGAATGTTTTTACCATCAATTACCGCACTAATGCCTTGCCCTTTTGTAACTTCAGTTTCTTTAACTGCAAAATTTGTTTCAATATCAAAATGCGTGACAATTGCATTTGCAAGTGGGTGATTTGATTCTTGCTCGAGCGCAACAAGATAGGCAATTGCCTGTTCTTGTTCTGTACTAAAATGCGTTATGTCGTTAATTTTTGGTTCGCCTGTTGTAAGTGTCCCCGTTTTATCAAAGATAATTGTATCAACCCGACTAAAATCGCGAATCACTTCACTCCCTTTTAATAAAACGCCGTGACGTGCGCCGTTACCAATACCGGCAACATTAGAAACCGGAATACCGATGACGAGCGCCCCTGGGCAACCAAGCACTAAAATTGTAACTGCGGTTGCAACGTCAAACGTAAACAAATAAACGACAAGACCGAGCAAGAGCACGAAAGGTGTATAAAACTTTGCAAAAGTATCAATGAACTTTTCCGCTTGGGATTTTGAGTCTTGTGCTTCTTCAACAAGTTCAATAATTTTCCCGAAAACTGTTTCTTCACCAATTTTTTCTGCGCGGATATAAATTGTGCCGTTTTCTAAAGTAGTACCCGCATACACAAGCGATTTTTCGTTTTTGTGCTGGGCGAGTGGTTCACCGGTTATTGTTGCTTCGTTAACGTAACCGTCACCGCTTGTAACAACACCGTCAACCGGAACTTTGTCGCCTGTTTTAACAAGCAGAAGATCACCAACATCGATATCATAAATGTCGACTTCACTAATTGTGCCATCATCAAAAACTTTCATCGCTGTTTCTGGCGCCATTTCCGTTAGTTCCTTAATTGCACTCCGTGTTTTCATTAATGTGCGCTGTTCTAAATAAGCACCAAAAAGAAATAAAAATGTAACAATTGCGGATTCTTCGTATGATTTAATTACAAACGCACCGATTAAGGCAATAGTTACGAGCAAATCAATACTAATTACTTTAACGCGCAATGCTTGAAATGCTTGGAGCGCGATGGGAATAATGCCAAGAAGCGAGGCAGTAATAAATGTAATATTAAAAATTAATTCGTTGCCAAACGCAAAATGTGCAACAAAACCAATTACAATTAAAACAAAGCTTGTAATCATCAATTTGTTTTTGTGATTAAATATAAAACGGACCATAAATACTACCCCCTCATATATGCTTCATCAAGCTGCGCGAGCATTTCATACACTGCTGCGTATGTTTCGCATACATCGTGAGGAATTTTATAGTTGTTTGTGATTAAACGTAGACGCGTAAATTCCGACTTTAAGTCATATGTTTCCTTTGTGATTTTTGCTTGAATATTTTTAAACTCAGCAGCAACATCATTAAATTCAGGATGTGTTGGGCCGTGAACGCGTTTAACGATTGGGACGTAAAATGTTAGTTTTTCCATATGTTCCGCTAATAATGTTCTCAATGTTGTTGTCATAGTTACAATCTCCTCTTGTTTATTTAAACATATTTTAACGTAAAAGTTTGCAAATAAAATTGACAGATATCAAGAAAGTTATAATTGTTTAAAAATTTATAGCAGCGATTGCGTCAAGCTCGACTCTGCGTTTTTTTCTATTTTTGATCCAATCCACGTGCACAAAG
>CAZWRR010000142.1:0-1724 GCA_964635805.1 uncultured Staphylococcaceae bacterium | reverse complement strand
GTTATTGATTATGTTGTAGAAAAGTATGGTAGAGAAAATGTTGCTCAAATCATAACTTTTGGTAAACTTCTAGCAAAAGGTGTTATTCGTGATGTTGCTAGAGTTATGGATGTACCATATGCAAAAGCTGATGCTATGGCAAAACTTATACCTGATGAGCTAGGAATTGATCTAAAAACCTCTTATGAAAAAGAACCAGCTATAAAAGAGCTGTGCGATAACGATGCAACAGCCCAGAAGGTATGGGAATATGCACTAGCTCTTGAAGGACTCAACAGAAATGCAGGTACTCACGCAGCAGGAGTTGTAATAAGCAATGAGCCTTTATGGAAAAAAACACCACTTTTTAAACCAAGTGGTATGGATACCATAGCTACACAATATAGCGGTAAATATGTAGAAGATGTGGACTTAATAAAGTTTGACTTTTTGGGGCTAAAGACTCTTACTGTTATAGAAGAGGCAAATAAGCTTATAGAGGCTAGACATGGTAAAAGAATAGACTTTACAACATGTGATGTAGATGACAAGGGAGTTTATGAGCTTATACAAACAGGACATACGCTAGGACTATTTCAAATAGAGTCATCTGGTATGCAACAACTCAACTCCAAGTTAAAACCAACAAATTTTGAAGATATTATTGCGGTTTTGGCTCTATATAGACCTGGTCCTATGGAATCAGGTATGCTAGATGACTTTATAGATAGAAAGCATGGTAAAGCTGAGATTACCTATGCGTTTGCAGAACTAGAGCCTATCTTAAAGCCAACTTATGGAGTTATAGTCTATCAAGAACAGGTTATGCAAATAGTTCAAACCATAGGTGGGTTTTCACTAGGTGGAGCAGATCTTGTAAGAAGGGCTATGGGTAAGAAGATCAAAGAAGAGATGGATAGACTAAAAGGTGAGTTTGCCAAAGGTGCTAGTGAAAAAGGTCATGATAGTGTAAAAGCTGAAGAGCTTTTTGATCTAATTGTTAAGTTTGCTGGATATGGTTTTAACAAATCCCATTCAGCTGCATATGCCATGGTTACTTTTTATACTAGCTATCTAAAAGCATACTATCCTACAGAGTTTATGGCAGCACTTCTAACATCAGAAAAAGACAAAACAGAAAAAGTAGTCAAATACGTAGATGAAGTAAAAAGACTTAAAATTGAGCTTTTACCACCAGATATCAACAGATCCATACTTGACTTTAGTGCTGCAACAATAGATGGAAACAATGCAATACTTTTTGGGCTTGGAGCTATAAAAGGTGCTGGAGAAATAGCTATCAACTCTATTATAGCAGCTAGAGGCGATGAGCCATTTACGGATTTGAGTGATTTTATAAGTAGAATAGATGGATCTAAAGTAAATAAAAAAGTAATAGAGTCTTTAGCTAAATCAGGAGCAATGGATAGCTTTGGATATAGTAGAAAAGCACTTTTAGAGCAAATAGAGATTATACTAGATGCATCATCTAAGGTTTCTACAGCTAAAAAAATGGCTACAGGCTCACTCTTTGGAGATGCTCAAGAGATGGTTACTATAGATTTGAGTATAGATAACTATGAAGAGTATGATCAAAAAGAGATTTTAGAGCTAGAAAAAGAGACTTTAGGGTTTTATGTATCTGGTCATCCTCTTGATAAATATAGAAATATTTTAGATAATATCAACTATACACTTAGCTCTCAAATAGATGAGTTAGCTGATGGCTCTGAAGCACTTTTTAT
>CAZWRR010000141.1:0-1725 GCA_964635805.1 uncultured Staphylococcaceae bacterium | reverse complement strand
TAATTAGTGTTTATGGACAAACACTTTTTCTTGAGCCACTTATTTGTCGTGAAGTTGAAGATAAGTTTGAAATCATAATCGGCCATGAAAAATATTTAGCGGCTAAATTACTTAATGTATCGACATTAAAAGTGATTATTACAAATTATACCGATGAAGAAACGTTACTTATTTTGCTTGCGCTTGCACGAGAGCGCGAACAAAAAAACATGGTTGAATTAGCTTTGCTTTTTGCCGCGTTAACAAAAGACTTTAATTACAAGCAAGAACAAATCGCGACTTTAAGTCATTTAAGTCGCCCGCAAGTAACGAATATTTTACGGTTACTAAAACTGCCCAAAAACATTTTACGTAAAGTACAAGAGGGAAAAATAACATACGGCCATGCACGAGCACTAGTGAAATGTGATCAAGACAAACAAGAACAAATCGTTTCCCTTATCGTTAATGAAAAATTAACCGTGCGTGAGCTAGAAAAGATGCTTAGCGAAAAAAGAGGTGGAGAAAAACTACTTACAAAACCGACAATTTTACAAACAGGTCGCAAAGTTGTTGTTATTTTTAAAGATGATGAAGAAGCAGCATTATTTGCTGCAAAAACTAAAAAAGATATATCTTGAAATAATTACCGAATAGCCTTATAATTAATATACTTCAGGGCAGGGTGAAATTCCCGACCGGCGGTATACCCCGCGAGCGCAAGCTGAACTAGTGCAATTCTAGTGGCGATAGTAAAGTCTAGATGGAAGAAGTACTTTACTTTTTTCAAACAACGTCCCTGAGAAGGGAGTTTTTTATTAAAATGGATGAAAAAATTGAACAAAATGTTGTTGAAGAAGTAGTTGAACAACAAAATCGTGATTGTAAAATCGATAAAAATAGTAAAGATTGCCGGCTCCAACGGACACGGAGAATTGCCCATACTGGTATTTTCGCTGCGATTTCGGTAATTTTGTATATTGCGCACTTTCCCCCATTTGTATTTCCGATTTTTCCCGGTAACTTTGGGTTTTTAGAAATAAACTTTAGTGAGGTGCCGGCTTTAATTGGTGCGTATGCTTATGGTCCGTTTTCGGGGTTTATTATTTTATTTATTCGTATGCTCATTAAGTTACCAATGAGCGGGACGATGATGGTTGGTGAATTCGCAGATTTAGTGTATTCAAGCGCCTTTATTTTACCAGCATCAATTATTTATAAAAGACGACGCGATTTTAAACATGTTTTTATCGGATTAGGAGTTTCCTTTGCGGTTCAACTAATTGTATCAACCGGTGCAAATTACTTTATTGTTCATGAACTTTATAACCAAATGTTTTTCCAAGGTAACATTCCGTTTACACGCGAAGAATTTATCGCAGTTGTTTTCCCGTTTAATTTAATCAAAAATACGCTGATTGCAACTTTGACGATTTTATTATATAAACGGTTGATGTCCTTTCTTAATATGGCAATATCGTAACAAACAAAAAAGTGGCCGTGAGGCCACCTTTTGTTAATCTATAATTAAATTATTACTCGATTGTGATTGCGCTAGTTGGACATGCATCCGCGGCTTCTTGGGCTAAATCTTCTAAGCCTTCGGGCACTTCATCGACGAGCGTTTTCATTTTGCCATCATCATCCCAATCAAATACTTCTGGACAAATGGCATTGCAAACACCACAGCTAATACATAGATCTTTATCAAGTGTAACCTTTTTCGCCATAATTTCCTCCTATTGC
>CAZWRR010000140.1:0-1739 GCA_964635805.1 uncultured Staphylococcaceae bacterium | reverse complement strand
TATGACAATAACTAATAACTCGTATGATGTCGCAATTGTTGGTGGCGGGATTGCCGGCATAAACGCTGCGCTTACTGCCGCACGCCGCGGTTTAAAAACCGTGCTCTTTGAAGAACGTAACTTAGGTGGGCTTTCGTTTAATGGTGGCGATTTGCTTATGAAAAAAATGTATGACGCCGCCTTAAGTGTAAAAAAAGCCCAGAAAACCGTAAATAATTATGACATCCAAGTTGATATTACGCAAATTACGCAAGAGATGCATGAAACACGTGAAAGTTATGTTGGTGAGTTTTTTGATACGCATCGTCATCGGGAAAATTTTAAAGTTGTAATGGCGCGCGCGGAGTTTATAAGTAACACGGAAATTCGCGCTAACGATGAAATATATAACGTTAAATATATTATTATTGCTTCGGGCTCCAAATTACGAGTACTTGATTCGCCAAATAAAGCTCAATGTTTTAGCTCCGGGTTTTTATATAAATCTAACGACATTAATAAAATGCCACATACCCCAAAAGATCTTGTCGTAATTGGTGGGGGAACGATTGCCTTTGAAATTGCGATACTTTTTGCGCTTATTGGCACGAAAGTAACGCTTTTAGCGCGTGACAAGTTTTTAACACAACTCGATGATGATTTACGAGAAGCTTACTTATCGTTAATTAGCAATGATAACTTACGTTTAATCGATAAAGCTGTTGTTAAAGACGTAATGAACGGTGCAGTTCTTTACGAAAAAGATAAGAAAATGCACAGCGTCAGCGCCGAATTTGCGGTAATTGCGATTGGCTTTACGAAAAGAGTTATCACGATTCCCGACTTTGACCTTGCTCAAGATCAAAACGGGATTGTTGTTAATAACTATGCACAGACAAACATTCCTAATATTTACGCAATTGGCAACAGTAACAACCAAGAGCCGCGTTCAAGTGTTGCGTTAATCGAAGGCATTACGGCAATTGACCATATGCTTGGTTTTAAAAATCCGATTAATTACAATAACTTCACCCAAACAATTATCGGTGAGTATCAATACGGGATTTACGGGAAAACTGAACAAAAACTGAAACAAGAAGACGTGCCTTATATCGTTAAAACGTATGAACCAGATGAAATTAAACGAACAGAACGGCGACTGCTCTTCTTTAAATTATTAATGCACAAATATACGCTTGAAGTGCTTGGTGTCCATATTATCGGTGAAAATGTCGTTGATCAGTTAAACATTATTTTAGATTCACTGCAAACGTCACAAGCTTCAACGTATGATAAACGTTATCATTTCACGAATGATGCTTATATTGCCGGAAACTTAGCGAAAAACACACTTTCCCGCTTAGTCCATAACATTATTGATAGTGACTTCGTCTCGTTTTATCAACCGAAGTACGATTTAAAAACAAAAAAAATTGTCGGGGTTGAAAGTTTAGCCCGGTTTAAAGTTGAAGGAAAGTTTACAAATCCGCTGCCATTTATTACCGCATTTGAAAATAACGGTTATATCGTTGATTTAGATTTACAAAGTTTAGAAAATGCGTGTATGTTACTAATGGCAATGAAAGATCGGGATATTTTGCATAATGACTTTAATGTAAGCGTAAATATCTCGCCGTACACACTTACAAAAACCGCGGTTGAAAAAATATTTGCGACAGTTAAGAACTTTAATATCGATCCGCAACATATTACACTTGAAATAACCGAACGTAACTTTGAAACTGGTATTACTTTTATCG
>CAZWRR010000139.1:0-1742 GCA_964635805.1 uncultured Staphylococcaceae bacterium | reverse complement strand
CAACGGTAACAAAATTTATTCTTATCTCAAATCAAAAACAATTTTTATGGATGAATCGGAACTGATGGAAGAATTGCTTCCTATAATCAAAAATAACAGATGTCCCGAATCCGATACCGGTGTCATTGTTTCAAGAAAAAAACCATCTCCTTTCCTCTATTGGAAAGGCGTGAAACAAATCGTGGAAAAACAGGAAGTTCTTGATATTCTGAATGAAATCGGTGCGGAATATCATGAATTCGGAAATGGAAGGGGATTGATCGGTGCGGCCTGCGCCATGGCCTGCCGGCCCCGGGACAGAACATACGAATACATAGCTTACAGGAAAAAAGAGAATTGGGGTACCGAAAGAGAATTCGACAGATATTCCGTTAAAGAGATGAACGAAAAAGTAACATCAACTTTCAACAACTGGGAGGAAGAAACACAAAAACCCTGTATTTTTCCCGGAACCCCCTGTCCCGTTCTGTACGGAATAAGGGGAGACAGTTACGCAGATCTTTTCAAAGCGGCGGATTTGGTCAAAACCGAAACCGTGGACCGACATGTTATTTTTCAAACCAATCAGGGTTCTGACGACCATGTTTTAAGAAAATTCGATTCTTTGATTCCTTTGAGTTCTTATCAAATTGAAGGAAAAGTGGTGAAAATCGAAAAAATTTCCGGAGGACATCTTATTTTTGTTGTTGAAACGTCTTTCGGAAACGTCGACTGCACGGTGTACGAACCGGCCAAAACATTCAGAAACGCAATAACTTGGCTTTCGCCGGGGGACTGTGTGGAAGTCATCGGGGAACTGAGGGAAACTCCACGTACATTGAATGTGGAAAAGTTGAATGTTGTCTCATTAACAAAAGAACTTGAAAAAATTTCAAATCCCCTTTGTGAAGTGTGCGGCAGGAGAATGGAATCCGTCGGAAAGAATAAAGGATACAGATGCAGGGATTGCAAAACAACATCTTCCGAAGCGATTTACAAAGAAAACATAAGATGGATCCTGCCGGGATGGTACGAACCCCCGCCGTCGGCCAGAAGACATCTCTCAAAACCTCTCAAAAGAATGAATGAGGAACAGCCGTTGTCTTTCGTCAATAGCCGTATATGAATGCCGACAATGTTATATATCGAAAATAAACACTAGCATCAAATTCAATGAGGCCATCATTATGCAAGAGGCAGTAATTCTAAGTGCGGTAAGGACCCCTGTGGGCAAATACGGAAAATCTTTGGCAAGCGTAAGAGCCACGGATTTGGGCGGAATAGTAATCAAAGAAGCGGTTTCCAGAGCAGGTCTGGCTCCCGAAGACGTTCAGGAATGTATCATGGGCAACGTTCTGAGCGCGGGTCTGGGGCAGAATCCGGCAAGGCAGTCCGCCGTCGCCGCGGGTCTTCCGGTGGAAATCGGTTCCTTCACCGTCAACGCGGTGTGCGGATCCGGACTGAAATCCGCCATGCTTGCGGCGGACGCGATCAAAGCCGAACAGTATGAAGTCCTGGCTGTCGGCGGAATGGAAAACATGAGTGCCGTTCCTTATTACCTTATGGACGCCAGATGGGGTCACAGAATGGGAGACAAAACCGCCGTGGACGCAATGGTTCATGACGGTCTCTGGGATATTTTCAACAATCAGCACATGGGAGTCACCGGAGAAATTGTCGCCGAACGTTTTAACGTGACCCGTGAAGACGCCGACAGGATGGCATGCAACAGCAACCTGAAAGCCGCCGAAGCTCAGAAAAAT
>CAZWRR010000138.1:0-1758 GCA_964635805.1 uncultured Staphylococcaceae bacterium | reverse complement strand
CCCCATCAATTTCAGCCGCTTCGTCGATTGATTTACTAATCGTATCAAAGTAACCTTTCGACACAAGATAACCCATTGCGGCCCCACTTGTGCCAACTAAAATTAAACTAATTAAGTAGTTTGCAAGCGGCACACTGTCGCGCATTTCATTAGGAAGCAAGCCAAACCATTTTAAAATGTGGTAAATCGCAATCATCGCCATGAAACCCGGGAACATCCCTAAAATCATTAAAAGCTTCATAATACCGCGCCGACCTTTAAAGTGGAGACGGCTAAATGTATAACTTGTTAGTAAAACGATTAAAGTTGAAAATATACTTGTAAACGTTGCGACAATAAATGTGTTTAAAAACCAGCGTCCATACCGCATGTCTTGATCCGTAAATAACTTTTGGAAGTTAATAAACGAAAACTCTTTCGGGATGAAGTACTTTTCTAAACCGGTTGATTCACCGCGGAACGCATTTAAAAACAACCAAACAATCGGGGCAATCCAAATTAGTGATAAAACGACTAAGAGAATGTAAAGTAGTGTATCGCTAATGCCACGCATCACCCGTTGGTTTTTAAAGACACGGGTAAACCATGGTAGTTTCTTTACTTCATTGTTTACAATATTTGTTGTTTCCATTATGCGAAATCTCCTTCCTGTTGTGCTGCTGCTGTGCGTGAATATAGTGTAAGCGTAATAAAGGCACTAATTAAGAATATTAAAATACCAAGCGCTGAGCCAATAGCAAATTCATTCCGGTCATCACCAACCGTAAGTTTAAAGAGCCACGTAATTAAAATATCAGTGTGGCCATATGGCACCCCGGAGTGACCAGTCGCAGGCCCCCCACCTGTTAGGAAGAAAATAACGTTAAAGTTATTAATATTGCCAATAAACTGTGTAATTAAATATGGACCCGTAACGAAAAGCATGTACGGTAAAGTAATTTTTGTAAATTGCGTAACTGGCCCCGCGCCATCAATTTTGGCCGATTCATATAAATCAGCGGGAATGTTCATTAAAATACCCGATGTAATAAGCATCGTATACGGCACACCAATCCAGAAGTTAACGATAATAACTGTTATTTTCGCCGCTTGGGCGTTTTCTAAAAATAAGATTGGTTCTTTAATCCACCCCCACTCGAGCAGCGTCCCATTGAGCGGTCCGTGCGTTGCGAGTAGTTTACTCATAAGGAGAAGTGTAACAAACTGCGGAATTGCAATTGAAATAACGAAGAAGATGCGCCACACTTTTTTTGCCTTAATGCTGCGCTTATTAATAATCATTGCTAAAAGCATTCCGCCAATGTAGTTTGTAAATGTTGCAAATATTGCCCAAATGAATGTCCATTTAACGATATCAAGCATCGCTGAACCAAACGAAGCAGTCCCGGCATCGCTAAGGGCGAAAAGTTTTGCAAATGTTTGGAGTCCAACCCAACTAAACAATTGATCAGGCGGACCGTAAAAATTATCCCAATTCGTAAATGCGATCAAAATCATAAAGATGAGAGGCAATACCGTAAAAACAGTAATCGTAATTGTCGGAATCGAAAGTGTTGTAAAGTGGAAGCGTGAATTTAATAGCTCAATTGCTTCTTCTTTCGCTGTTGGAAGCGGGTTCGTAAACTTAACCGGCTCTTCACTATTTGTTTCCGCTGCCTCTTTTTGCGCTAAATAAAACTCTTCGCGCGCCGGCACGTAAACGTCTTCAGCTTTTTTAACACCTTGCACACTAACGAAGTAGAGTGTAAAGAAGGCGAT
>CAZWRR010000137.1:0-1808 GCA_964635805.1 uncultured Staphylococcaceae bacterium | reverse complement strand
AGATAGACAACGGCTCCCAAGATGGTTTGAAGGATCAAAATGAGAATATTTGGTATGGGTAAAAGCGCAACAAGGAAAATGCTCATTCCCATTATCACATTCAACACCAGGGTAGGCAAAATATCTGCCAATAACTCTTTTGGGGAGTATTGGATGTATGTATTTCCATAATACATACTTACAAATACATTGAACAAGCTACTCACCAACGAGCTTATTGCTATGATCTTTACCCCAAAACTCATAATGGAAAAGAGTAGGATGAGGGCAAATATGGTCTTTATCACTTGCATTCGTAAGCAAATTTGTGCGTGCCCTAATGATTTTATCGTTTCCCTGATAGGTATCTCAATGACCCATACGGCATAATAAAAACTTGCTAATTGAAGAAAGAGCAGTGAAGGGAGCCATTTGGCTGTGAATAGCACCAGTATTATTTGACGAGCTGAGACAATGAAGAACGTGAGTATCGGGAATGCACAGTAAGCAAACAGACTGAGCCACTTGCGACACATACCAAGGACTCGTTCATTTTCATCTTGCGAATGGGAAAGTACGGGAAACATTACTGTGGTCAATGATGCGGCAATGTTGGTCATGATATTGGTTGGCAGTAATAATCCTTTATCGTAGAAGGCCAACTCTTCTGAGGAGTATTTCTTCCCAATAATCATATTTCGCAGTTGATCATGGATTAGTTCGACCCAACTCATCACCATAATCTTCCATGCAAAGCTATAGAGTGACTTTGCACGAGACCAAGAGAATATTCTCTTTGGTCTCCACTTCCCCTTGAACCAGAGAACATACGTTTCAACAAGCAACACACTCAATGATTGTCCGACAAGGGACCAAACTCCGAATCCAAGAAATGCCATTCCAATGCCAATCACACCGGAAAATATCTTACCTGAGAGTGTTGAATAGAAATAATAGCGAAACATCATGTTTCTTGAGATATACGCTGTTTGTATCGAATTCACAGACGCGATGATGACCCTCAGGCTCAGTACCCGAAGCATTGCAGAGAGTTGAGGGTACCCATAGAAGGCTTCAACACACGGAGCAAATAGGAAGAGCAGGGCATAGATCAGCACAGAGACCAATATGTTCAGCCAAAATAGCGTTGAAAAATCCAGTTCATCTGCATTTGTCTTTTGGATCAGTGAATTTGAAAGACCTCCTGTGACAAAGATCGTGCTCAGGGAAACGAACACCATAACCATTGCCGCTAATCCAAAATCTGCAGGGTTCAGTAATCGAGCAAGAACAATCTGAACAACCAAGGTAACAACTAAAGAAGATATTCTTTCCAGGAATTTCCAACCAATACCTGACACAATGCTATTCTTACTAAACTTTTCCTCGGTTTTTGTAGTATCAGCTGCCATCAATGCAATTCCATTATTAAGTAGTGAGATTCTCTGCATTTCGCAGATGATTTCGAAAAGATATTGCTTTTCGAATACGATTCTTCATGTACATCTTCCAAGATTCATCATCCATCGATACACGCTCAAAGAACAAAAGTCTCATCCCGCTCCCTCGTGTTTCCAGGCATTTTAGCACATATCTCTAGATATCAGTCCACTCAGCATTGGCTCGTACGCGTTCAATACAAGTCATAGCAGATGAATGCATTTAGAGTAACCACCGGCGAGAGGGGAAAAGGCAAAATAAGGCATTATTACTTTTCCAGCCTCCGGAACTGGAACATACGGCGCCAGTACAATACTACGCCAGGAACTAAGAGCAGCACAAGCAAAAAGGGGTTCGCCGCCTCTTTCATGAAGGAGCGATCCTTCACG
>CAZWRR010000136.1:0-1825 GCA_964635805.1 uncultured Staphylococcaceae bacterium | reverse complement strand
AAAGGGGCTGTTAAGAAACCTATAAAATCTTGACGGCCCCTTTTTAGTAAAAAAAATAGATTAAATGCAATGATTTAACCTATTTAGTAGAATTACTCTTGTCAGGGAGGTTTTTCTATGCCTTATTTTACCATATCTAAAACGTTTTTATTGCCTTCCTTCGACCTACCATTGAAGGAACGACAAAAACTTGATGCTTTTTTAGAAATTTTAGAAGAATCTGGAGTTGCTAAATATATTCACGATGAAGGTAAAGCCGCTGCTAAGGTGGAACTTGGAGGTCGTCCTTGCTACAATCCTTACCGACTCTTCGCAACAATTATTTATGCTTTCTCTAAACACTCAGGAAGTGTTCGTAAAATTGAGGAAAGTATGAATTATGATCTTCGCTTTATTTATTTAATGGAACAGGAAAGGCCAACGTATGCGACTATATCGAAGTTTCTTAACAATGTAATTGTTAAGTCTCATCATGAAATCTTTACAGCAATCGTTAAAACAATTATTTCAAAGTATGATATTTGTATTGATGATGTCTTTGTTGATGGGAGTAAATTTGAGGCTAACGCTAATAAGTATAAGTTCGTTTGGAAGCCTGTTACTTTTCATAAAAACTTAAATAACAACATCAAAACACTCTTGAGTAAATACTTTCCCACCGAAATGAATGCAAGTAAAAAACTTTTACCAAAAGAAGTCGGGCTTTATCTTAATCGCCTCCTTGAAATTATTAATAAACAAAATATTGATCCGTATAAAATCACGCGTGGTCGCGGTCATAAAACACCTTCGATTGTTCAAGATTACTTTCTTCTTGAAAAATATTTATTTAAGCTGCTTGAATACGAAGAGAAAACAGAAATATGCGGTCCGAATCGCAATTCTTTCTATAAAACTGATTTTGACGCTACGGCGATGAACCTTAAATCTGATTATTATTCCGGACTTGGAAGCAACATGCATGCTGCTTATAATATTCAAATTGCCGTTGCTAAAGGCATAATTCTCGCTTATTATGTCGGGCAAGAACGTTCTGACTACAACACCTTAATCCCGCTCCTTAATGTTTTTTACGAACAATATAATTTCTTTCCCGAAAGATTATGTACTGATGCTGGATACGGAACATTGGAAAATTACAAGTTTTTATCAACTTATAATATTGGAAATTACGTGAAGTTTTCTGACTGGCAACAAGAAACTGAAGGTCGGAAAATTCATCTTTTCACGATTGATGAAAATCATATCTTAACTTGTCTTAATGGTAAAACCGCGCAACCAGTCGCAACAGTTAACAATCGTAATGTTCGTCGTAAACGAAACGTGTTTTATAAAATCGAAGGTTGTTCCTACTGTCGTCACAAGCAAATTTGCTCCTACAATTTAAAATATCCAATCAAAAACGAACGTGTCTTTGAGACGAATCCCCAGTTATATATTTTTAAAAATGAAGCAAGAATTAATCTGCTTTCACCCAAAGGAATTGAGATGCGCATTAATCGTTCTAGTCAAGTTGAAGGTGTTTATGGAATTATTAAACAAGATATGCAATTCACGCGGTTTCGCCGTCGCACAATCGACAAAGTGACAACAGAATTTATGCTTGTTTGTCTTGGTTATGTCATTCGCAAACTATTCACGATTATTGAAGGCAAGGCTAAATTAGATTACTGGATTGCTCCCACTGATCTCGAACCACAAGTTATGCCACCCACTAATTTTAAAAGAGCAACAAAAAAAAGATATCAAGGCGAAAATGAAAAACTTCGGAAAAGTAAAAGAAAAAGAGGCCGCTAAGATTTTATGGGTTTCTTAACAGCCCCTT
>CAZWRR010000135.1:0-1829 GCA_964635805.1 uncultured Staphylococcaceae bacterium | reverse complement strand
GCGTAAATTAGTGTTACTTTCGCACGTAATTCATTACTTAATGCGTGTGAACTAATTATGTGAAGCTCAAGCGGATTAAGCGCTTCAACTTTGCAAAGATGCACTAAATTGTTACTAACAACTTCGACAAGTTCACCAACGTGAACACGTAAAACTTTCGTTAAATGAAAAACATCGTCACTTGTAAGCGTAACGGTTTGACCACTAACTTCACCAAAAAATCGATAACTCATATATTTATGCACTAAAGTGCATTTATATTGTAACACGAGCGAGTATAAAAAAACGAGCCAATGGTGGCTCGCTTTATTTATCGACGGAATTTTTTCTTAAATTTCTCAAATAAAGAATCTTTTTGCGGAGTAACCTTTTGGTATTCGTTAAGCAATTCTTTTTGTTTGTTTGATAAGTTTGTTGGTGTTTTAACTTCAACTTCAAGCAGTTGATCGCCCACTTTACCGCGCACATCTTTAACACCTTTGCCGCTTAAGCGCAGTATTGAACCAGGTTGCGTACCCGCAGGTACTTTGACCTCGACTGTGCCGTAAACGGTGGGGACATCAAGTGTAACGCCAAGGGCGGCGTCAACGAAACTAATCGGTACACGTAAATGAATATCGTTATCACGACGGACGAATTCATTATGCGCTTTTATACGTATTTCTAAGTATAAATCGCCATTCCCACCACCATTATAGCCACGTTCACCTTTACCTTGAATGCGAATTTTTTGGCCGTCCCCAATGCCCGCAGGAATATTAATTTCTAAGTTTTCGCGTGTTTTAATGTAACCATCACCTAAACATGTTTTACATTTATTTTTAATAATTTTACCGTTGCCACCACACTTTGAACATGTACGCTGACTTTGAACTGTGCCAAAAAGCGTTTGTTGATGGAAACTTTCCATGCCGCTGCCACGACATTTATCACAAACTTCAATGTCACTACTTTTTTCTGCACCACTTCCACCACATGTAACACATGCTTTTTCATAAGTGTGGGCGAGGTCGATCTTTTTACCGCGAATTGCATCCATAAAGTCAATGCGAATCCGATTTAAACTATCGTTACCGCGCACAGGGCCGGTGTGGCGTTGGCCACCGCGGCGCGCTCCACCGCCAAAGAAGCTTGAAAAGATATCACCTAAATCGATATCACCATCAAAGCCGCCAAACCCACCTTGGAACGGGTTGTGGCCACCGGCTTGATCAAAAGCAGCATGGCCAAATTGGTCGTATGTTTGCCGTTTCTGGTCATCAAAAAGAATGTCATACGCTTCTTGTACTTCTTTAAACTTTGCTTCAGCGTCAGCGGCTTTATTTTGGTCAGGATGGTATTTTTTTGCTAGTTTGCGATATGCACTTTTAATTTCATCCTTTGAAGCGTTTTTACTTATACCAAGTACTTCGTAATAATCACGTTTGGCCATCGCTCCCCCTTTCAAAATAACGCTACGTGCAGCGTTTAACTACACGTAGCATTGTCTAAGCTTTATTTATCGTCGTCTTTTTCCGTAAAGTCGGCATCAACGATATTGTCGTCTTTTGGTTCGTCACTACTTTCAGGCGCACCTTGGTCTTGTTGCATATTACGCATCATTTCCGCAGCTTGCTCTAATTCGCTAATACGCGCTTTAAGTGTTTCATAATCTTCTTTTTCAAGCGCTTCTTTTAAGTCATTTAAAAGTTTTTCGCTTTGTTCTTTTTGCGCAGCGTCAACTTTATCGCCTTGTTCTTCTAAACTTTGTTCAATATCACTAATGTATTGTTCGGCTTTATTTTTAAGTTCAACGTTTTCTTTACGTTTTTCGTCTTCTTCTTTAAACG
>CAZWRR010000134.1:0-1836 GCA_964635805.1 uncultured Staphylococcaceae bacterium | reverse complement strand
TTATCAAGCGTTTCGTTACGAATTATTTCGCTTTGATCAACGGGGTACTCGAAGTTCCAGCGGAGCAGGTCACTAAGTTTGCCCATTTTTCCGCCGTTACCGCTGCCGCTTACAAACCCTTTGTCTTCAAGCCGTAAGTTGCTTGAGTAACCAATCACGGCGCTGTAAAAAATAATCCGCGCAGCAATGCCGCGATACTTCGGGTTGCTAAACGCGGCCGGATCCCAGCCGTCACTACTTTTATCACTAAAATAAGCATTACCCCGTGCGCTGTTTTCGCTTGTTAGTGTCGGGCGCACCATATGCGGGTCGTTATCGATTTTCCCGCCGCCATGGCTATTTGGCCACGTGTGTTCTTTGTTCATCCCGTTATAGCCTTTGACGGGTGTACCGCTATAAAAGCTTACGATATAGCCGTCATTGGGCCGCAGCGGATCAACATCTGTATATTTAAAAGCCGTCGTTTGCATTGTTTTGTAGCTAAAGCTATTGTTCCGTTCGCTTTTAAGCAGTCGTTCAAGCGCGCTTGTAAGGGAGTTCCCAGTTAAGTTTTCGTCAATCGTACGGTAGTAATTACTAATGTAACTTTCGCTTGACACGGTTGTGATAATTGTTGGTTCAGCAGCCGCCACGGGTATTACGGCTTTGCTTGTGGCAAGCGTGACAAACGCGAATAAAAATGCGATGAAAAAGCGTCTATATTTAGTCATGATGTTCTAGTCTTCCTTTACTCTATATATATTGTTTGTTAACTTTCTTAAAAACATTATACACGAATGGCGTGAAAATATGAGCATTATTGTAATAAAAGTTTTACCGGAGAAAAGAGCCCACTTGTAAGAGGTGCGGGCTCAGTTATTTACTACTTATCTTTACTTATTAAATCCGTTTCTCTTTGCAGTTTTGGGTCACCAATACTCCCAACTGCTTTCTTGATAATTATTTTACTAATATTACCTAATGTGTTTTTATTATAAAAATATGAACTTGCGCCCATAAAATAGTTTTGTCCGCTTTTTCGTAATTGGTTACCAGTAAAATCATAGTCTTTTTGTTTAAGCGCGGGGTAATTTGTAGGAGAATCAGTGAGCATTTGATCAAACTCATCCCACTTTAACTCGATAAAATCAACAACAACTTCTTCAACTTCGATATCGTAATGCGCTTTTGCAGTAACCGAACCTAATGTATATAAAACTTCAACTTCTTTCGTGCCAATATCATTCGCATCAAATGTAATGCCATCATACGTTGTGGGAATGTCTTTTAATAAAACCGTCTTTGTTTCTCCCGCTAGATCTGTTGCGGTTACTACTAAATCTTTAGTTGTAAACTGTTCCCCTGGGTTGTAAATTGTTTTAACGTTTGTGGTATCTAAGGAATTGTTGATAAACGCCAAAATCTGTGCCTGACTCAGTTACGTATGTTATCGAAAAACTACCCGAGTTCGTATTGCTACCAGGTACAAGATAAAAATAATGATAACCCGCACCCACACCAATATCCCATGATAATGTTTGGCTTGCGCTTGTGAATGTCTTCTTTGCTAAGCCTGTTCATGCTGATATTGTTTTAATAACGGTACTATTACTTACACGCGGGGTAAGATCACGTAGTTAACCGCTTCCTGGCATCGTTACAGAAATATTTGTAATTGGTCTAGGTGTTGCAACCATGTTATATGGAAACGGTGTGTTTTTGGTGCTAATTTGCATGTGATCGCCTTGATCAAAGAAAATCGTACCTTTTCCTTCGAGCCCATCTTTGCTCCAACTCCCTTCTGCATAGCCAGCTGCTGGACCAGACCTATATCGCGGTTGGTTTTCCCATAGGAAT
>CAZWRR010000133.1:0-1850 GCA_964635805.1 uncultured Staphylococcaceae bacterium | reverse complement strand
CGACGTTCTCACGAATAATATTATCAACAGTCTGAATTTTTTCGGTGTATTCTTCCATTGTCTTTTGATATTGTGTTGCCATTTCTTGCATTATCTGTTCTGCTTGTTGTAACTTTGCTTCCATTTGTTTCATAACGGCAAGTGTTCCTTGTTGAAGTTTACTCTTTAATTCAACTCTATTCGGGAAGTAACCGTCTGGGATAAGGTCAATGTAATCGGAAATACTAATTTGACCACTTTGCACAGAAAGACCAAGAATTTCGGTTAAAGTTGCTTCGCTTAACGCTTGTGATGGCGTTACTTGAATATCGAATATAACATCATCTTTTTGATATTCAGTTCCATTAAATGCTTTTTCATTTGTATAATCTTGAAGAATTCGATTGTCGTCTTTACCGTGTTCAATCGCAACAAATGGTTCGTTATCATAATAGAATTTAGCAAACATAAACATAATTTCCACACAATCGACTTTGAAGTCGTTAAATGCTTGTGCAAGGTCTGTCGTATTTTCGCGCGCTCTTTGTAATAACATTTCCGTTTGCTTTCCGCTTTGTCCAGAGTGGTCTGATTGTCCAATCGTTACATTCGTTGTGCCAGACACATTTCGTAAAACGCCAAGTAAATTGACCGAATAATTTAAGGCATCTGCTGGAATGTTATTTGTTGGAATTTTTCCGAAAACATCGTTCCACCGTTCGCCAAATTGTAAGTCAAGTTCAAGTGTTTGTCCACTCTCTACGGTAATTTCTTGTTCACCTAAAACACCACGCCGATAAACATATCCGCCAAGAACCGTATCATCAAGACCTTTATCATATACTGAAAAGTGCTTATTGATAGATTTTTGTGTTTCAATTAATTCTAAAACGGCAGGAATACCATAAAAGCAGTTGTCGCGTTCATCAAAAACAAGGCTCGCAAACGGATAAAGCGTAAAAGCGACATCATCATATTCTTTTGTTTTTTTGCCATCCATTAACGAAGTCGAGTTCGGCATTTCTTTTTTACTGCCGTTATAATCTGGGTTTAAGAAAACTGTGTCTTCTAACACAACGGTTTCTGTCGATTTTACAAAACACACTTCGCCATCTTCATTACGGAAAAACTTGGTATAAACCGTGCAAAATTGTTTTTTTATATCTTCATCATAAGGTTCTTTTTGCGTGTCATATGTATTTTCATCTGTATCTGGAACTAATTTACCTTTTACTTTGGGAAACTGTGCTTCGAGCGCATCAATTCGTTCACGCGTAACAAACCCAACCCATTCTTGTTCTTGAATTTCTAAAATTGATGGGTCGGCAACGCGGAAGTTACGAATGTCAATCGTTTCGGCTTTTAATCTACCGCCACTTTTAGACATAATGCTTCGTGTATCTTTATCCCAATAAAAATACATAATGCCCGTGCCTTTTTTAAACACATCTTTTAAAATCTTGCGGTCTTTACGCTTCATTTTCATTTGATAATGTAGTCTTTTTAAGAACGCTTCGATTTTGCGTGTCGATTTCGGACTATCACTATCAACCAAAAATGCATAGTTGTTTCCTAAAATACCACTATGTTTTACTTGCGCTATCTGTTTGATGATGTTTAAGACGATTTTAGGATACTCGGCAATGTCCGCATCCATATTCCATTGATTGCCTTCATAAAAATTAACACTTCTTTTTATGTCTTTAAACAATCCAAGTTGTGTTAAAAACCCGCTTGCGCTTTTAAATTGTTGGGCTATTTTTTGTGCGTCTTTATTCATTTCCATAATCTTCTCCATATTCTGCGTTTAGCCATTTTAATTTCGCTGCTTTCGACTTATGTTTTCTTCCTTCTGCTAACTTCTTATATTT
>CAZWRR010000132.1:0-1854 GCA_964635805.1 uncultured Staphylococcaceae bacterium | reverse complement strand
TTAGTGACGCTAAAAGAGTTGCCATTTTTTCTTTTGGTACAGTATAGCCGTCTTTATTCATAATATCGACAATTCCATCGTTGATTGCTTCACTAATATGAAGTTGACACGGATCTTTAAAATTAATGCCGCTGTCAAGAGCAACACTACTTGAGTTCTACCATTTTTTTAAGGTTTTTTTATGTAAACCAGATTTAAGCTCATAAAGCTTGGTTTTTGAGCAAATAAACGCTGTTTCCATATGTTTTTAGTAAAAAACTCAGCTTTTACCCGTTAAAATAAATTTGCAACAATTTTTTAAACTCGCAAATAAAAACGGAGGTTTTTCTATGTCTAATTCTACCATGATTTTTGATTTTGTTATCCGCTTTTTACAAAACCATTTACAAGATATTGTTAATGAGAAAAAGCGCCCACAATATAAATTTTTCTTTGACATGACCTTTGGTATGCTCAAATCTTCGAGCCTTATCTTAAATGATATTGCTCATGCATTAAACGAGGAAATCACTTTAAAGAAAGTTAACTATCGCTTACAACGTAATTTAACCACACCACTTGATATTACGATTAAACACAACTTCATTAAAGCCACGCTTCGGTATATGAAAAGTGATCAGCTTGTCTTTCTTGTTGATGACTCTGACATTATTAAACCTTATGGGAAAGCCTTTGAAAAACTTAGTATTGTTCGTGATGGTTCCGACCCCAAAAATTCATTTCAAAAAGGTTATCATGTTAGTTCAATTGTTGGAATTTCTGCTGCTTTCAAACATCCGCTTCCGCTTGTTACAACAATCTATAGTTCACTGACGCGTAGTTTTAAATCCACTAATAATGTTACTTATCAAAACCTCGCGCTTATTTTCGAACATTTAAAACCACACTCCGCAACTTTTGTCTTCGATCGTGGTTATGATAATCACAAACTAATGCGCTTTATTCATGAAAATAATCAGTATTTCGTTATTAGAATGGCGAATAATCGCCGCTTTAAGGTTAAAAACAAGTCTTTCCTCCTTGCTGACACCGCAAAGCGCCGCAAAGGCAAGATTGCCTTGAATGTTCGGTATAAAGGTGTCAATACTCCACTTAAACTATCGTATTTAACCGGTAACATTAATGACTTTAAACCACAAATTTCGGCGCTTTTTTCATACCTTGAAGATCCATCCAAAGCTCCACTTATCTTACTTACTAACAATATCATCACCTCAAAAGAAGACGCAATTAATACAACACTACATTACACATCCCGGTGGAAGATTGAAGAATTGTTTCGCTTTAAAAAAGTTGATTTTGGCTTGGAAAACTTTCGCGTTAAAGTCCTGGACGCTATTAACAATCTATCTTTTATCCTTGATATTGCTATCTTTATCCTTGCCGCTATTATTGAAACACAAAACCGTAATATGATTTACCACTCACTAATAAAAGAAAGTAAGAAAATACGCCCAGATGCCTATCTTGTTTATTATCAAGTAAATTCTGGCCTTAAAACGATATTTGCTCGCAATAAAATGGGGGTAAAAAATTATCAAAAAATTGAACGTTGGGAACAAGAACCTTATTCACTTTTTAATTCTAAAGAATTAACTGATAAGAAAATGCGTCGAAAAACGCCTGTGAAAAAGAAGAAAAAAACGAGGAATAAACCCCGTTAATTTCTGTGAAATGGTAGAACTCAAAAAATCGCTCTTTTATTCGTCTATTCCCGCTAACTTTTGCCTTTTTACGTATTAAACGCATTAATAAGTTAGTGGTAAAGAAAAAGCCGCTTCTAAAAGCGGCTTTACGTTTATTTAATTTAAGCTTATTTCCGGCGACTTGCGAGTAAACTTGCAAACCGTAAAA
>CAZWRR010000131.1:0-1888 GCA_964635805.1 uncultured Staphylococcaceae bacterium | reverse complement strand
GCTTGTTTTCAAAAATTTAATCTTTATTTGTAAAGATAAGTATGTTATCTAACGTAGTTACTGTTTTTATATTTTTCGTTTATAATAAGAGTGTCGGGACGTAGCACAGCTTGGTAGTGCGCTACCTTGGGGTGGTAGAGGTCGCAGGTTCAATTCCTGTCGTTCCGACCATTTTTATTAGTGATAATATTGAAAGCGTCGCTGTTTCGAGCGACGCTTTTATAACTCTTTTTGCGTTATTAAACTTCTTTATTCAGCAAAAGTTACGTCAATGTCATAGTAAGCTGAGATAACTTCGTTACCGTCTTCATACCAATCAATACGGTAGCTAAAGTATGAAAACATCCCGTCATCCGCTATTATTTGCATGGCAATTGATGATTCAATGAAAACTTCTTTGTCGCTAACGAGCGATGTACCCGGACTATACTTTTCCAATACTATCGTGTATTCATTCTCGTAATGATATATGTAAAAAATATCCATGTCGATGTCATCAGTAAATTCTTCCATCTCACTACGACTACTTAATACAGTAACTGCGCGATACATACTAAGTGTTTCATTTAGAAGCTGATTAATTCTCGTGTTGAGATCAGCGACAAACTGTTCATATATACTACTACCTGGTGTTATCGTGTTTTCAAGTAATTCCCCGTCTTCATAAATATAAAGATTCGAATAACCATCTTCAAAACGTGCTTCGCTACTATTTGAATGATATGAATGCTTATCATAAGTTGAAACGAACGAAGATGCATAATTTTCATAAAAGTCGAACGACATAGTTCTTACTTCGATATCAAGTTGATCAATAGCGTCGCGGTTTGTAAAATAAAAAGAAATCGCACTTACGTCTTCCCAATCTTCATACATTCTAATTTCCGGTAAGTCGCTGCCAACTAGTTCACTACTAGGGCTACTTCCGCCAAAAATAAGATCATAAAGTGTTTGTTCACCTTCAAAAGCGATACGGGGACCGTCATACATTGGTAATGTGGGGAGGAAAACAAGCTCGATTATTGCGCCATCATCCATAACGAGTTCATCGTCAACGTAATATTTTTCATTAAACTCTAAAAGCGTTATTTTGTTATTAGTAAAACCAATTTTAATTTCGTTTTCAGTAACCCCATCTTCTTCACTTATACGAAATATAAACGTAAAAACGTTACCACGGCGTGAAATTTCAAGCGAGTCCATATCTTCTTCAACAAGCAACGTTGCAATTGCCTCATCATCACTTAGTTGAGACAAATTTTCATAAAACATCATTGCCTGATTAATCGATCTTGCACTCATATAATTTATTTCTTCGAGCATATAGAAAAATATTTCGTGTTCTTCATCTTCTTGCCAAGCGGTAATTGATTCCTCGTCGTCCATTACCATATATGCAGTGTTTGGTGCTTCATGATAAAAATAACCAAACGTTGATTGTTCGTCACCTTCATACGTTGTTGTCATTTCTAACTTGCCGCCGTCAGTGTAAAGTTTAATTTTTTGTGTGTCCGTATATTGATTTTCTCCGCTATGATACGACGATGTCTTAAATTCATATTCATGGAGAAATCCCCATGTTTCAAATGGATCAAGCACAGGCATATCGCTACCATAAACATTGCGCCCGTCTTCATCGGGTTCGGTTGTGTCGTCAATTACTGGTTCACTTACATCTGGATCTGACGTGTCATCATCGCCGGTTCGGGGCGGTTCACCTTCTTCATTTTGCGAGATTGAATTATCTTCATTTGTTGACCGTGAAAGCAGCTGCCCCATGTCTAAATAATCACAACTTGTGAGTACTAGCGCAAGAAACGGTAACAATAAAAATCTTTTTTTCATTTTTATAGCTCCTTTGTTATCTAACTTCATTTTAGCACTTAAT
>CAZWRR010000130.1:0-1894 GCA_964635805.1 uncultured Staphylococcaceae bacterium | reverse complement strand
ATGGCATTTATTGATGATTTCCTACTTGGACATGCAACGGACGCCCATAAGTATTTTGGTGCACATTTTGTGAAGGCTCAAGGCCGGCGCAAAGCGCATGTGGTCTTTCGCCTTTATGCACCTGGGGCAAGTGACGTTAGTGTCGTTGGTGACTTTAACGGTTGGGATGACACTGTCCACAAAATGGAAAAAATTGATTATCGCGGCGTCTTTGAACTAAAAATCAATGAATTAGAAGAGTATCAAAACTATAAATACAAATTTAAAAATGCGCATGGGCATTATGTTGAAAAAATTGATCCGTATGCATTTTTTAGTGAAACCCCACCCGGCAGCGCTTCGCGTCTTTTTGATGTTGAAGGCTTCGTGTGGCATGACGAAGAATACTTAGCGAAACGAACGCGGGGACATGACGAACCGGTCTCGATTTATGAAATTCATTTAGGTAGTTGGAAAGGGCGTCACGACGGACGCATCTTAAGTTACGAAGAAATTGCTGATTACTTAATCCCCTATGTTTTAGAACACGGCTTTACGCACGTCGAAATTATGCCGGTGCTGCAACATCCGTTCGCGGGCAGTTGGGGGTATCAAGCAACCGGGTTTTATAGTGTCGACTCGCGCTACGGCAATCCGTTTCAACTAATGTCGTTTGTCGATCGGCTCCATGGGGCCGGCATTGGCGTCATTCTTGACTTTGTGCCTGTGCACTTCGCAAGCGACCCATTTGGTTTAATTGAATACGACGGCACGCGGATGTTCGAATATGGCGACAGCGAACATACGTTTAGTCAGTGGGGCAGTCCCCAGTTTGACTTAGGCAAAGATCCAGTTCGGAGCTTTTTAATAAGCGCTATTTTTTACTTTTTAGAGTATTTTCATATTGACGGTATACGTATTGACGCGGTTAGTAACATCGTGTATTACCACGGTAATAGTAACCTTGGTGAAAACCACGGCGGTATTGAGTTTTTAAAGCGGCTAAACGGCAAAGTGCATCACGCGTATCCAAGCGTCATGATGATTGCTGAAGATAGCACCGCTTTTAGCGGCACGACGCGTGACGTCGAGCACGGCGGACTTGGCTTTGATTACAAATGGGACTTAGGGTGGATGAATGACACACTGAAGTATTACAGTAAAGACTCAATCTATAAAAAGTATGATCACAACTTACTCACCTTTAGTATGCACTATTTTTATAGTGAAAACTTTATGCTGCCGCTTAGTCACGACGAAGTCGTGCATGGCAAAGGCACAATTATAAATAAGATGTGGGGCAATTACGACCAAAAGTTCGCGCTTATTCGTAATCTTTATACGTACCAGTTCGCGCACCCAGGCAAGAAGCTCAACTTCATGGGCAACGAACTAGCTTCATTTGACGAATGGAACGAAAACAAAAGCTTACCGTGGGAACTTAAAAGTTTCCCGAAGCACGACAGCATCACCCGACTTTTCCGTGACTTAAACTTAATTTACAAAGCGGAAAAAGCGATGCATGTTGGTGAGTACGACCCGGCAAACTTCGCCTGGCTCATGGTCAACAACCACGACCAAAGCGTTTTCGCGTTCGAACGACGTTATAAAGATGAAGTGCTTGTTTTCGTCTTTAATATGACAAGCAACTTTTATTATGAGTACGATTTAGGTGTGCTCGCCCCGGGCGAATACAGTGAAATCTTTAATAGTGATAAAGATGTTTACGGTGGCTACAACCAATATAACGGCGCGCCACTCTTATCAAAACCTGGCAAAGGACCCGAACTAAAAGAGCACGTTATCACACTAAAACTAGGTGCCTTTGCGGCAATGATATTTAAAAAAACAAAGTAAATTTATAAAAAAGAAATAGAAGGAGTATTTAATTATGTTTACATCAATTAAAAATTTT
>CAZWRR010000129.1:601-1903 GCA_964635805.1 uncultured Staphylococcaceae bacterium | reverse complement strand
TGTTACTTTGAAAAGTAAATGCAAATAATTAGTTAATAAAAGAAAAAGTAAGAAAGAACAGAGAAAGTAGCCAAAAAAGATAAAGGTTACTTTCTTTTTTTAAAAGAGTTTGGTATGATAAAGAAGTAAATAAGCAAAAATATGCATAGACAAAAGCGTGCGCCCATTGCTTATTTTCAAGTTAAACGCAACGAAGAATAAAAGTTTGTGTTCTAGACAAAAGTTATTTTTAAATTATTTTTACTTAATTTTTTTAAGGTTAAGCTGATTCAAAGGAATTTTTTTGATTGATAGTAAAGAAAGGATTTCCTTTGGAAAGTATTGTTTAAAGACATCAATAGGCGTTTTCCAATTTAAAGATTCTCTGGGGTAAGAGTTGATCATGGAAAACATAAAATTGATGTCTTTTTGGATGAAATCAGTTAAACCACGTCCCTTAGGAACGAGATAACGAAAGAGTTCATGATTTCGTTCACAACCCCCTTTATCGCCTGAGTTATAAGGTCTAGTATAAAAAACCTGCGATAAAACTTCGCCAGTAAGTGGCTTAATTACAGCTTTAATTAAATCATCAAACTCTAAACCATTATCAGCGAGGATAACTTCAAAAAGTAAAGAAAAATACGTCCCTAGTTGATGCTGTAAGCGATTTAGTGCTATTGAAACAGAAGAAGGGAAAAGATTGGGAATTAAGATACCAAACTGAAGATGACTCTTGCGATGAAAGAAGGTTAAGAGTTTAGTAGATTCACTCTGTAAGCCATAAACTGTATCCATTTCCATGACTGAAGCTTTTGGTTTAGCTTCTAGATAGTTCAGGAAATATTGATAGGTATGGCCATATTTGGCCAAAGGATCAGTATTTCTTCTTACCCGGAAATGATATTCCTTCTTTGCTTTAAAGCGAACAGCTCTTAATAAATCAATTCTTCTTGCACTCAAGTAACCTTGGTTAATCCAACGCCTAACAGTAGAGGCAGAAACAGGAAATACTTCCTTATATTGCGAATAGAGCGCCTCAATTGAAAGATTCTTTTTGATTAGTGGCGATAACCACTCATCAAATGTTGATAGTTCTTTTTTTGAGAGGGAAATACCTTTGCGAGCAGTTACTAAGCGTTCTCTTCTTTTAAGGTAAACTGAATCAGGATTAAAAAAGAAGCGTTCTTTGCGACAAATTGTTTTAATTTCACAAAAATCACAAATAAAAGGGAATTTCTTAAGTTTTGGGCAATAGTTTTTCTTAAAATTTGGACAATTAGCTGGACAACGTTTAAGTGCTTTTTTACATTCTATTATTCT
>CAZWRR010000129.1:0-591 GCA_964635805.1 uncultured Staphylococcaceae bacterium | reverse complement strand
ATAAGGATAATTAGAATAAGTTTGAGGCTTAGTTTTAATTTCTCGGTTGTTTTTAATCAGGCGGTATAGGGTTGATCTAGCGATATTCAACTTGGAAGCGATCTGAGTTGCACTATGATTTAAGGAAATGTATCTGTAGATGGTTAAGATATCTTCATAGTTAAGTCTAGACATTTATTAACCTCTCTTTCTTTGTCTAGAACACAAAGATATTATAGTTATCCTTATTTTTATTGTAAATGCCTCATTTAAAATTATTTGTTGCATTTAATTTAAAAAGTGACATAAAACAAAGAAAACTTGCAAAAGGTAAGTTTTGAAGATATAATAAGGTAGCATTAAAAGAAAAAAAGGAGATTTAAATGAACGGTACAGTTAAATGGTTTAACGCAGAAAAGGGTTATGGTTTTATTACAGATGAAGATGGGAACGATATTTTTGCTCATTTTTCAGCAATTCAAGGTGATGGATTTAAAACCTTAGAAAATGGTCAGGCTGTAACTTTTGATGTAGTTGATGGCGAAAGAGGTCCTCAAGCTACCAATATAGTTAGAATATAAACTGATAGTTAAACAAGACAGATAAAAAGTC
>CAZWRR010000128.1:0-1916 GCA_964635805.1 uncultured Staphylococcaceae bacterium | reverse complement strand
CAGAGTCTCTCCGTCACCGGACACTCGACATATTGCTTGAGTCCTTGTTCCTTGTAGACCGTCTGTTCATGGAGAGGCTTGGGGTAGTAGATCATCGTGGGGATGTTCTGTTCCTTGAGTTTGTTTTGAACATCATTTCGCTGTTGCTCATCTTTGAGTTGGATGGTGTACTGTGCCCAGGAAGAATAAAACCCTTCTGGGACAATTGGTGTCTTTACTCTATCTTTCAGTGCTTCTGTGTACCACTCTGCCACCTGGTTTACCGCCTCAAGCTCATATTCTCTGAGCGCTTCAAGTTTCACCTTCAGCACCGCTGCCTGGATGGTGTCCAAGCGGCTGTTGATGCCCACCCGCACATTGTCGTACTTGAACGACCCCTTGCCGTGTACGGCGATTGATCGCAGGTATGCTGCCGTCTCGTCACAGTTGGTGAAGATGGCACCGCCATCCCCATAGCAGCCCAGGGGCTTTGCGGGGAAGAAGGAGGTGGCCGCCCCATCTCCGAAGGAGCAGGCGCGCTTCCCCTTGTATTCTCCTCCAAAACCTTGGGCCCCATCCTCAAGGACCTTCAAGTTATACTTCTTTGCTACCTTTTCGATAGCTTCATAATCGGCTGGAAGGCCGAAGAGGTCGACCGGCATGATCACCTTGGGCGTGAGCTTGCCTTCTGCTAAGACCGCCTCTATCGCTCTCTCAAGACTTGCTGCATCCATGTTGAAGGTATCTTCACAGACATCGACAAAGACCGGGGTGCCCCCGAGGAAGGAGACCACCTCAGAGGAGGCGAAGAAGGTGAAGTCGGGGATGAAGACAGCATCACCTTCCTTGATGCCCCAAGCCATGAGGAGCATCAGGAGGGCATCAGTGCCGTTGCCACAGGTGATGCAGTGCTTCACCCCAACGTAGGCAGCAAGCTGCTCTTCCAGCTCCTTGACCTGTCTGCCATTGATGAAGTTGCAGTCGGTCATCACCTCGATGACGGCCTTGTCAATCTTGTCTTTCAGTACTTGGTATTGCTTCTTGAGATCCCGAAATTCCATCTGTGTTACCCTCTTCTCTCCACAAGCCCATGTGGATGTTCCTCATAGCTTCTATGACAGGCGGGGCACACAAGATCATCGTCTTTGAGCCGTGCCCCGCACTCGCAGACCCATCCCATTTGCTTGGCAGGCACGCCCACCATCAGGGCGTGGTCCTTCACATCCTTGGTGACCACCGCACCACTACCGATCATCGCCCATCGCCCGATGGTGATGCCGCACACGATGGTGGCGTTGGCCCCGATGGTCGCCCCTTCCCTCACCAATGTCTTGACGTACGCTTCTCGTCCCTTTGGATACTTGGCCCTCGGGGTCAGGTCATTGGTGAAGACACAGGAGGGGCCACAGAAGACATAATCCTCCAACGTCACCCCCTCATAGAGGGAGACATTGTTCTGAAGCTTACAGCCATTCCCGATGGTCACGTTGTTCGATACATTGACGTTCTGGCCAAGGGAACACTTCTCCCCGATTCGGGCCCCGCTCTGCACGTGGCAGAAGTGCCAGATCTTTGTTCCCTCCCCTATGGTGACATCATCGTCGATGTAGGAGGAGGGGTGGACAAACCAGCCGCTCATTCGAACCTCCCTACAAAGTCCATGGTTGAACAGGATTGGAGAGGCAACTTCACCGGCTTTCCTTCCTGGGCTGACTTGTAGATGGCAAGAACGAGCTCGAGGGCTCGCTTGCCATCCTCCGCTGTCACCTTCGGTTGTCTGTTTGTCTTGATGGCGTCGATGACATCGGCGAAGAGGGGGGTGTGTCCGAAGCCATAAACGTTGGGGGGATTCTCATGGTACGTGGTCTTCACCTCTTCAGGATCGTCGAGCATATCGCTGAAGCGCCACTCCTCTATGATGTTCACCGACTGGCCCC
>CAZWRR010000127.1:0-1964 GCA_964635805.1 uncultured Staphylococcaceae bacterium | reverse complement strand
ACGGTAAACTTAATATAGGATCAAAGTTATCGGTATTCAAATTACGTATTTGCTCAAGTTCTTCGCTCGTATGAGTTAAAAAATGTCCCGCTTTAATTAAGCGATCGATTAATTGCGTACAAGCTGCTTGACAAGCCTCGTTACTATCAGCATACTTTGTGCTTACCTCGTTAAAAATAGTAGAAATATCGTGAATTTCCATAAGCATCTTCCTTTATTTGATCAGCTGTAAGGTGCAATCAAATAATCCGGCTCCTTTCAATGTTAAAGTTATGTAAATTTAAATATCTAATTTGGTACTTTTGAAAAGTTTAAAAGCTATTTTAAAGTTGTGATTAACATATTAGAAACAAAATTTTGGTTATTGATCTTTGGTGCGTTCAATAACTTGAAGTTCTTGATTATATAGGATCGTCCGGAAAAAGATTAAGATAATCGCAAACGACACGCACATAAAGAAGACACCAAGGCCAATAATAAACATTAAAAACATTTCGGCGATAATCGCAATAATAAGAAAGATCGGTATTGCAAGTAATCCAAGCCCTAGTACTGCGTAAATTAACCCGGTAAGTGTTAATGAGCCAATATGGGGCATCGCTGTTGCCCATGTTTTGCCAAAGACGTATTTATGTTTTACTTTTTCAGCAGGCGCTGCTACTGGCGCAGGACGCGAGGCTGGACGCGGAGCAGGTTTTGCAGCGGGGCGCGAGGCTGGAGCAGGTTTAGGTGCTGGTGCTTTCCGCACTGGGGGCGGGACAACTACTTCTTCCTCTTCCTCTTCTTCCTCGTAATACTCTTCTTCCTCTTCTGCTACTTCCGGTTCTTGCGCGGCAACAGGTGTTTCTACAACTTCTTCCTCTTCGTAATATTCGTCCTCTTCTTCGGCGACTGCTGCTTCCTCTTCTTCGTTGTACTCCTCTTCAACTTCTGGAGCAGGCTCTTCTTCCGCGGTTACTTCAACAAGCATCACGTCCGCGTTAAGCGCATAGCGATGACGGTAAAACTTTTCATCAAGTTTAAAAACAAGCACGACAAAGTTGTTTTCAATGCGCACCTGTTTAATTTCGGCAATTTTGTTTTGTTGTTCTAAAAAAATGTTCATGCCTGGTTCTAAAAGTTTTGCTTTAATTTTTTGCATAATGACCTCGATTGTTTTATTTTAGACTGATCTTTTATTTAAAAGATACTTCGTATAATTTAAGGTTACTACAAGCATATTACTTTGTCAAAACACGTCATAAATGGTGTGATATTATAATAAAAAGAGCAACTTTTACAGTGTTCCAGTACGAATTTATTGTATGAGTTTTCTTTTTGCGCCTTTTATGCAAAACTATTAATATTAATGCCTTGCAAATAAACGTATTACATCGGAGGTGCTTATGGCGAAAAAAACTGATCACGAACGCAAAGTTGAAAGTGCTTTTTTATTAAATTATCAACAATATGGGCGGATCCGTAATCATAGTGAAACGCAGCGTTATATTAATATTTCGCTCAAGAAAAGCCCGGGGCCGGGTTACTATAACGCGATTAAGGAAGAAGAAAGCATTTCCGTTTTACGCTGGGTCGTTATTTATGTGTATATGATGCTTGTAATTGTCCGTAATGACCGTGGTGCTTCAAAAGAGGAAAAAGCGACCGCTGAAGAAATCGCTCACGAGATTACAAGCTACCTTGAACTTAAAATCCACGCGATTACAAGCGACATTAGTGTCCACCTCTTAAATTACGTCGCGAAGCTAACAAACGAAATATTTCACCCAAATCAAGAGTTATATGCCGACGAGATCATTTATATGAGCGCTGAATGGGTCGAGCGTATTAGTGAATACGAAGACGTTGTTGATCTCTTTGATATATATGAAGAAATCATTTACTTCCAACGCATTATAATAGCCGACGGATTCCATAAAAACTTAAGCGACTTTGCTTAATTAATTAATAAGTAAATTTGTTTA
>CAZWRR010000126.1:0-1976 GCA_964635805.1 uncultured Staphylococcaceae bacterium | reverse complement strand
CTTATGAATTAATGTTCTACGGCCGCAAACTTGTCGTAGAAACAGGCGAACTTGCAAAACAAGCTGATGGTGCAGTACTCGTTCGCTACGGTGACACGGCAGTACTTACAACCGCTGTTGCTGGCAACACACCAACAACCTTAGATTACTTCCCGCTTAGCGTAGCTTACATTGAAAAGCTCTACGCTATCGGTCGTATTCCTGGGAGTTTCTTACGCCGTGAAGGTCGGGAAACAGAACATGCAACACTTAGTGGGCGTTTAATTGACCGCCCAATTCGTCCGTTATTCGCGGAAGGATTCCGAAACGAAGTGCAAGTTATTAACACGATACTTAGTGTTGACTTAGACGCAACACCAGAAATGAGCGCAATGCTCGGTAGTTCACTTGCGTTAACGATTAGTGATATCCCCTTTGAAGGACCAGCCGCTGGTGTTAATGTTGGCCGCGTTAACGGTAAACTTATTATTAACCCAACGAGCGAAGAAAACGCCCTTAGTGACATTCACTTAACTGTTGCAGGCACAAAACATGCAATTAACATGGTTGAAGCTGGCGCCAACGAAGTTAGTGAAGAAGATATGCTTGATGCGCTGCTTTTTGGTCATGAAGCAATTAAAGAACTTTGTGAATTCCAAGAAAAAATTCAAAAAGAAATCGGTGTCGCCAAACGCGAATTCCCGCTTTTTGTACCTAATGCTGACGTTGTTAAAGTAAGTCACGAATTATTTACAAAAGATATTCGTGCTGCAGTTAGCATCGTTGACAAATTAGAACGCGCTAGTGCGCTTGACGCTGTTAAAGCTAAAATGGTCGAACACTTTAGTGGTTTAACCTACGAAGAAGATGGGATGAAAGCAAAAGCAGTAAGTGACGCAAAAGAATTACACGAAACGATGGTAAGCGACGAAATTCGCCGGCTTATTACTGAAGAAAAAGTGCGTCCTGATGGCCGTAAAGTTGATGAAGTGCGCACACTTACTTCGCACATTGACTTACTCCCACGTGTGCACGGCAGTGCCGTCTTTACGCGCGGACAAACGCAAGTATTATCAACCGTCACGCTTGGACCAAAGAGTGACGA
Source organism: uncultured Staphylococcaceae bacterium (assembly GCA_964635805.1). Lineage (GTDB taxonomy): Bacteria > Bacillota_I > Bacilli_A > RFN20 > CAG-826 > UBA1361. The sequence goes on along the minus strand of CAZWRR010000126.1, from coordinate 892 downwards.
ACAAATACTCGACAACTTAACCGAAGAAGAATCACGCCGCTTTATGCACCATTACAACTTCCCACCGTATAGCGTTGGTGAAATTAAACGTCTTGGTGTCCCCGCGCGCCGCGAAATCGGCCACGGTGCCCTTGTAGAACGGGCGCTTTTACCAGTGATACCTGTTGAAGAAGACTTCCCATACACAATTCGTGTTGTTAGTGAAGTTTTAGAAAGTAATGGTAGTAGTAGTCAAGCTAGTGTTTGTGCATCAAGCATGGCGCTGATGGCTGCGGGTGTTCCAATTAAAGATATGGTGACCGGGATTGCGATGGGCCTTATTACAAGCGGACCGCTCGACGGGAAACATCCGTATACAATTCTTACCGACATCCAAGGTTTAGAAGATCATTTTGGTGACATGGACTTTAAAGTTGCCGGTACGGCAAAAGGGATTACGTCACTGCAAATGGACATTAAAGTGCGTGGTGTAAGTAAAGAAGTGCTCCAAGAAGCACTCGCGCAAGCGAAAAAAGCACGCGACGAAATTCGTGCAAACCAAATGGCCGCAATTAGTGCGCCACGCGAAGACGTTTCAAAATACGCACCAAAAATGGGCACAATGACTGTCCACGTTGATAAAATCCGTGAAGTTATCGGCACGGGTGGCAAAGTTATTAATAAAATTATCGAAGATAATGATGGCGCAAAAATTGATATTACTGATGACGGCTTAGTTGTTGTCTATCATATGGACCGCGACGTGATTAATAACGTGCTTAAAACGATTGAAGAAATTGTGAAAGAAGCAAAAGTTGGCGAAGTGTATGAAGGCGTGGTTAACCGCGTTGAAGCTTACGGTGTCTTCGTTAACTTATTTGGCACAAGCGACGCATTAGTGCACGTTAGCGAC
>CAZWRR010000125.1:0-1984 GCA_964635805.1 uncultured Staphylococcaceae bacterium | reverse complement strand
TGCGGCCCTAAGTGTCTTTGGCTTTATCTTTTATTTAATTACGTACAAGCAACGGCAAAACAAAGGTGTCTTAGGGACGAAACGGAGTGTCCGTTTTGCGAAATATCTTGCAAACGGGCTCATGCTCGTGTTCGTTGTGATTGAAGTCGCATCGAAAACAAACGTAAGCGATATGGAACTCTTGCTTACAAGCTTCGGTGTCGCCGGTTTTGGTTTCCAACTCGTCGGCGAGTTTTTCCGCATTATGTACGAACGGTATGCCGAATTAATCCGCATTGCCTTTGCCAAAGATATGGAAGTATTTGAATTCGTCCGTGATCCAAAGGGTAATATTTACAGTTTAGTGAACGCGCAGTTAGAAGCGTTTACAGGCCGCGCTGAAAAGAAAAAAGCACCAACGAAACAAGAGAAGTATGTTGATGAACTAGCGGCGAAGTTTAGTGAAGAAAAGAAAGAAGCAAAAGCGGCAAGTCACAGTGAAAAGAAAGCGGCGCTGCGTGAAAACATCGGTGCGCTTAAAAAGAAAATCCAACAAACAGTTGGCGAACGCTTAGGCAGCGATAAAGACGAAGAAGAAAAATAGTTAAATAATATATTTAAAGTAATGAAGATAGAAACGCATTAAATGCCTCGCTATTAACAGCGATAACGTTATAGTGCGTTTTTTCTTTACTCGCAAGCGCAAGCACAAAGTCATTATACGTAAAGTTTTCTAAGTAAACATGCTCGTTTAAAAAAGTAACAGGGTTAGTCGTCGTGTCAACGTTAAATAAATCGTTAACAAGCCCTAGACCGACGTATTTTAACAGTGCTTCCTTCCGTGTCCATACGCGCAGGGCGTACGCTTTTGGTGCTTGTGCGTCTTTATATGCATTTTCTTCATTCGCGCTTAAAAAGCGCGCTTTAATGCGACTTACGTCACGCTTTTGTGCTTCAATGTCGATCCCGGTTGGATGCGCGCTAAGACTAAGCGCATAAGCGCCGTTTGTGTGTGAAGTGTTGTAAAACGTTTTCAGCTTATTAATATACGGTTTCCCGTATTCATTCGTGCCAATATCAAGCGGTATCGCGACTTTAATGTTTTCATGTCTTAGCGCATAAAGCAAAAGTAGTTCGCTTGTAATTTGCTGGGCGATATAGTCTTTGTTAGCGGCGTTTTTTATTTTGTTTTGTTGATATACACTTAAAAGACTGATGTATTGATGGGTGTTTTTTGGTGTAAAGGTCAAAATATAAATATTAATCACGTGTGATGTATGGGTGATACGCATAAAGCTGCAAGAGTTTTATCGCATCACTATTACTTTCTTGTTTGTTGTATGTTGCGTACATAACGTCGCCCTCGTTTAGTTCGCTGTTTGCCGCAAAGTTAAAGGTTTTATCAACTATGTAATAGTCGCTTAGTTTTGAAGTATCAAGCACGGAGTCGCCATCATACACAAACGTCAGCGTGTCATTTGTGCGGGCAGTCGTTACTTCTAAAACACCAGCGTTATGTTTTAAAACGCTTTTTACTTTTGCTTCGCTAAAGGAGATTTGGCCGGGATAACTTTCGGCGATGAGTATTGTCCCGCGGTACGTAATGTCAATGACGTCACCAGCGACAAAGTGCGTAATGTTATATTTTTCAACTACGAGCGCGGGGATAGCGTTAGCGTCCATTAAAAGCATTGCGGGCTCTTTTTCGCCAAGCAGCGCGCTTTCGAATATAAAATGCACGGGAAAGTTTGTTGTCGTATAGACGCCGCAACTAATAAGCAGTGGAAGTAGTAATGTGAGTTTTAGTTTGTTTCTTTTCATAAGTACGTTCTATTTAATTATAACGAAGTTAATGCACTAATTAATAAATGAACGTATTTTGAACATGTTTAATTGTTTTTCATTTTAATAAATTAGTTTCAAAGTAGCAAAAACTACGAAAAAAACCGTGAGATTAAACAACCAACTTGGGATTTCGTGCAAAAACAGTATATAAATAGTTGGG
>CAZWRR010000124.1:0-2004 GCA_964635805.1 uncultured Staphylococcaceae bacterium | reverse complement strand
GGACCACCCGATCCGCCTCTCCTTCCCCGAGTCCTCCTACCTCAATGGGTATCTGGTACGGGTATTGCGGCGGTAGTGGTTCGATATATGTACTGAGCGAGACAATCAAATAGCAAAGCCAACCAAGAATTCCACATAGAACTTGGATTTTGTGAAATCGGCGAATGGAACTGACGCAAAAAGAGTAAGATCAATATTGTTGAAAATCCATCCGAATCCAAATTGAGGAACAATGAGCAACATTGAGTCATAACTATTGTAAATCCACCCGGAGCCATAGCTCTTATATTCACTGGAATCAGCTCCTTTTGGTTTGTAAAAGACTGTGCCTTGATAGTACTCTCCATCATGAACTCCAAAACCAATACCTCCGAGCAACCATGTGTACGGTATGAGCTTTCGAGTAAACCCCACATACATGGAAAAATACTCATTGAAGAAATCACTTCCTTTTTTATGGTCAAAGAACCAATCGTAATCAGAAGGACTGCGCAGACTATCGCTCGGATCAGGATCCTGCGTCCAAGCATTTGGGCGCAGGAGTGTTTGACCTCCGTCATATGAAGATGTAGTTGCCCAAAGATCAAACGTAGGCCAATCATTGTTTGATGCAAGGGTTGCACCAAAATACCATCCCCAAGCAGCGTCATCAGAGTACTTGTAGTAGAAACCGAGGCGTGGTGATCGGGGGGTATATGAGAACAGAAGTGAATGGCGTGGTTTGCTACGATCGAGCCATGGGTTGAGTACCTCCTTATAATCACTACGCCTGAATTGAAACTCAAAGACCTCATCTTCAATGGGTACGATGAGTTTGTAGTCTGGTTGGCTCCCATCCTTTGTAAAGAATAATCCGATCTGATTTGATCCTGGAATTATCTGAGAACTTTTGAGATACGCCCGATCGATTGAACGTGCATGGTCTTTGGACAGATAATCATCGATATCAGCCATCAATAGATAGGACCCTGAACTTGCATAGCCTGCGCTAGGATTATACGTTGTCGTGTAGGCACCATACCCATAGCCAGTCGTATAGGAGGTGGAGTAGAAAGCACTTGCGCTACTGATGCCGGCAGCTACACCGTATACAATCTGATTGAACGTGTTGATGGATTTCAGCCGTTTTGCGTATCCAATGGCCGAATAGGTGGCCAAAGGCTTCCAATGATGCAATTCAGATCTTCCTTGTTGCACCTCAATTGCGTCGACATCAAGAAAAACCGGTTCGTTTCGATAGTTGGTAATATCAACAGTATACCGCACTGTATCCTTGTCAGGCGTAGCGATTACCGCCACACTAATATCGTTCTGTTCGCTAATCTGGACCGGTTGTCCTCCAACCACGAATTCTTCGTTTATATCACTATGTATACTCATTAAATGATGGGTTGATTCACAACTGATAAGAAAAAGAAGAAAGATGGTAGTTACAAGCAATACCAGAGATTTCGGTCGTCTTCCTGCAAAGGCTGAGGTGCTGACACGCATGTGATGTTCTCCAAGATGCAAAACAAAGTTGTTGTGTGAATGCTCAAGTTAAAAAAAATCACCCTGACAAGCAATCAGGAGGAGCTTATCAGTCACATCATCTTTTGAAAAGGTCATTTAAGGATGAGATTGATCATTTTTGACTATGATTGCCTATTCCAGCTTGATGCGGACACCTCACAACATCACAGCACCACAATTTCCTGGAGAGTTCCATAAACCATCTTCAAATATCTCTCGGCTACCCCAGCAAACAAAGAGACGCCTCCCCTCTCTTCTCATCGTATGCAAAACTCTCTGCTCTCAGAAAACTCAATATTGAAGCATTTGCCTACGTGGTCAAAGCGATTCAAACATTACATGAGGAATAACATAGAAATGCACAATCAATCCCTTTATAATTATTGTCGGTAACCACTTAAGCCATACTCACAGGCCTGACATCGAGCAAGCTTGGTCCTCTCTTCTCCTCCGTTTATTGGGTATCAGATGCCGTCGTTCGGCTTTGAGCCT
>CAZWRR010000123.1:0-2007 GCA_964635805.1 uncultured Staphylococcaceae bacterium | reverse complement strand
CGCGTACTGCTGGTGTTCTTGCGGGGACACAACTAATGACAGTTGATCCCGAAACAGAAACAACAACGATCATTACAAATGTTCATGTTACAGGTGACGTGGTAATTAATATGATTGATGATGGCGACGACACACTCGACACAATGGCGGTCGTTGGTGGTCTTGTGGGTACGGCAGAAGGCGGTATTCTTGTTGACGAGAGTTCGGTAAAACTTACTGGCGGCGGCGCTGATCTTATCGGTGGGATTTTTGGCTTTGCTGATAGCGAAGATAGCGGTGTTGATATTAGTAATAGTTTTGTTGATGGCGAAATTATGGCCGCACAGTCAGCAGGTGGCTTAGTTGGTCACGCTTTGGCAAAGTTCGTCGGTATTCGCGGTAGTTATAATAAAGCAAGCGTAACGTCGTACGGTGGTATTGCCGGTGGGCTTATCGCTAGCACGCGCGAAGCAAATATCTCGATTTTAAATTCGTATAACCTTGGAAGTGTTACGTTCGCGATGACTACGGATAATGTTACGGCAGTTGGCGGTATCATCGGTCTAGTTGATACAAGCGAATATGTTTGGCTCGATGGCGTTTATAACAAAGGTCATGTCTCCGCCTCACGCGGCGATAATGCTGGTGGCTTTATTGGGATGGTTAATTTTGCTGCGCTCTTAAATTTCTTCAAGTCATATAACTCTGGAACGATCCACTCGCAGAATAACGTTGGCGGCTTTGTTGGTCACGCTCATAGTGTCACTGCCTCGGCAAGCGCTGTTTATAATGATGGCGCTTTAACTGTTGGTGACATGAGTAACGGAATTGGTGGCGTAATTGGCGGATTTTTTGGACGTTTTACTGATTCGGAATTTGACATTGTTTATGGCTATAATAAAGCGGACATAGCGACACCATCGCACTCTGCAGGCGGCTTTATCGGTAACGCTAGTGGTAGCCTAGTGAATGTAAGCTCGGCAATTCATGTTGGCGATATTAGTGGCCAACTATTTGTGGGTTCACTTGTGGGCGATATTATGAGTGAAGATATAATTACTAGCGATGCTTACTACAGTGCCGTGATTAGTGATGGTCAAGGTGGGACGCCAAATAACCCATTAATGTATGGAATGTTTATTCAACGTGATGATATTAATGACGCTTTCTTTACTGATGACTTAAACTTCATTTCATCGGATTGGGATATTAATAATACAAGCGCGACAAATATGCCGACCTTAAAATAGAAGTTATATTTATTTAACGAGAAAGCTTTGATTTATTTCAAAGCTTTTTTGTTATTAAAAAAGTATGATAACTTGCCTTAATTATGTAAAATAGTCGTAATTAGCGGAGGTTATGCGGATGACAAAGCAAATAATATTATTCGATCTTGATGGGACTCTCTTACCAATGGACCAAGAATATTTTCTTGCGTCTTACTTAAAACTTATTGGCCACGAAATGAGTGCACACGGTTATAATCCGCACGAATTAGTAAACGTAATATTACAAGGCACAGCAAAAATGCTTGAAAACGACGGCATAAAAACGAATGAAGTAGTATTTTGGGATTACTTTGTTAGTGTGTACGGCGAAGCAGCGCGTCTAGATGAAGCAAAGTTTCATGCTTTTTACGTTGAAAAGTTTCCGCTCCTCCAGAAAACATGTGGCTACAATGAATTAGCGCCAAATCTAATTAGCGCTCTAAAAGCCAAGGGCTACAAATTAGTGCTCGCGACAAACCCTGTTTTTCCGCGTGTTGCGACGCTCGAACGAATGCGGTGGGCGGGGCTAAAAGAAAGTGACTTTACGCTTATTACGACGTACGAAAATTCGCATTACGCGAAACCGTCAACAGCATACTTTAAAGAAATATTAAACAAGTTAAACGCGACGCCAAGCGATGTTATCATGGTTGGCAACGACACAAGTGATGATTATGGTGCGGTTAAACTTGGGATAGAAACATATTTTGTCACTCACAATTTAATTAATGAAAAGGGGCTTGATTTGCATAGTTTT
>CAZWRR010000122.1:0-2022 GCA_964635805.1 uncultured Staphylococcaceae bacterium | reverse complement strand
AACGATATGACATAGATTAATGTTTAATTACTTGTTTACTCTTCATATCTTATACCCGTCTTTTTGATTTAACACCATAAAGTTTTTGACGAAAAAATGAGTATTAACGGTTCACCTTACTATGTAAGGTGATTTTTATTATTGGGCTTGTAAATAAATATTTGCTTATGATATAATAATGGTGTTAATGGTGTTATAACATTTAAGGGGATAAAACTATGGCTTATTTCTTAAAAAAATCTAAATTGAAACGCGGGATGTACTTACAAATTTATGAAAGTTTTCGGGATACTCGTAAAAAAGAAACTGCGCATCGGTCGATTAAATCGTTAGGGTATGTCGAAGATTTAATTGCCGAAGGGATTGCGGATCCTGTTGCGTATTTCACTTCGGAAGTAAAAGCGATGAATGAAAAAGCAAAAAGTGAGAAAGAAAGACTAAAACGCGAAGAAATAAGTGATAACAGTAATAAGAATGTTGGACACTTTCTATTAAACGGATTCTTTAATCGTTTTAATCTTGAACAAGAATTTAAATTTTTGACATTAAGAGAAGGGTTTAAGTTTGATGCTTATACGTTACTAAAAGGTTTAGTGTTTGCCCGGGTGATCGAACCGTGTTCAAAGCATAAAACCAATGTCGAGGTGCTTCCTTCCTTATTTGGAAACTACAGTTTTAGTGATCATGAATTATACCGGGGTCTTGATTTTCTCGGGCAAGAGCACGAAAGTATTATTGAGTTATTAAACTATCGATATGCGAAACAATATAAACGAAATACCGAAAATGTATACTTTGATGCGACGAACTTCTATTTTGAAATTGATAGTGAAGACGAGCTGCGGAAAAAAGGCCCCAGTAAAGAAAACCGACGTGATCCCCTTATCGGGATGGGGCTTTTACTTGACGGGGACCAAGTACCGCTTGCGGCCAAATTCTTTCCGGGAAACGAAAGCGAAAAACCAGTAATTCGGGAAGTCATTAGTGAGATGAAGAAACGGCATCATATTACGGGAAAAATCGTTCAAGTCGCCGATAAAGGGCTAAACTCGACGAAAAACATCGTTGAAGCCCTTAAAAATGGCGACGGTTACTTATATTCTCAATCCGTCAAAATGCTGAATGACGTTGAAGAAAACTGGGTACTTAACGATAATGATTATAAGTCTGTATATGACGAACACGGCAAAGAATTATATCGTTATAAAGTATGGACTGATGACTTTCCCTATTTTATTGAAAATGATCGTGGTAAGAAAAGCAAAATATTACTAAAACAAAAACGAATGGTAACATTTAATCCAAGTTTAGCAATCAAACAACGCGCGGAGATTAATAAAATGGTGGAAAAAGTCCGGCTTCTCTCGTTAGGCGGGGCAAAGAAAATGGAGTATGGCGACGGTAGTAAGTATGTGACGTTTACCAGCGTTGATCGTGAAGGGGTTGTTGGGGAAGAAGCTGAAATCATCAGTGTGCTTCGTGAAGACAAAATAAAGCGTGATCTCAACCTCGCGGGTTATAACATGCTTATAACGAGCGAAACAAAGTTAAGTGCGAAGACGATGTATGACACTTATCACCACCTGTGGCGGATTGAAGAATCTTTCCGAATATTAAAATCAAAACTCCAAGCCCGACCCGTATATGTTCAAACACGGAATGCCATCTATGGTCATTTTCTCATTAATTACATAGCCCTTTTTATCTTGCGAGTTCTTCAAATTAAAATATTCGAAGACAAAATACACACGAATCAAATCATTGAGTTTTGTCGAAATTTCGAAGTTACCAAATATAAATATGATTATTTTAATCTTGGCTCAAAATCAATAATTGAACCGTTTAGTAAAATATTAAATTTAGACTTATTGCCCCGTGTTTTAAAGGGTGGTTATATAAAAAAACTCTTCGATTATAAGATTTAACACCATTATTTCGGGCGATATCAAAAAGTCAGGTTTCATGTCAATGGAGCAGGTGACGGGAATCGAACCCGCGTATTTAGCTTGGAAGGCTAATGTT
>CAZWRR010000121.1:0-2077 GCA_964635805.1 uncultured Staphylococcaceae bacterium | reverse complement strand
ACGATTTATGTGGCAAGAGTAACGGGTAAAGATTTAATTTATGAAACAAATTTTTCAAGCACTAAATATTATCGCAGTAGTGATTATCCAATAATTGACCCAACAACTTATTACACGGTAGCGGTCATTGAATACATGCTTTTACATCAAAACACGAGTAAAGAGTATAACTATTTCCGTGATTATAATCCAGATACTGATTATATCGATTATTTAAAAGATGCAAATGGTAACCCGATATATCAACGTGATATTTTAGGAGCGTTCCTTGAAAATGAGCCAAATAGCACACTTTCAGGAAATGATGTCCGGTTCAATAATAATCGCTTTTATACGATTACCGTCAACTAAATTTATCTGGAAATAATGCGGATATTATCCTTAAAAACCGCATGTTATGGAAGCGCACCCAAAAAGTGCGCTTTTTATCATTAATTTACGTTAATTGACAAAGTAATATCCGTTTCTAACTTGAGTTTAAAATTTTGCCAATGTTAAATGCATAAGTAGATAAAATGTTGTTGACGAAAAATCCGTTTAGGGTATACTGAGAGTAGATTTAAGGAAAAAGAAACATACTAAAAAGTACGGGGTAAAATCCGTTTGACAAGGTAAAATGGAAGTAGTGTGTTTTAGTCCTTAGGTTAGCGATAAAACCAAAATTATCTGGTAAATAAATCTGGTTTTAGGTAAACAGAGTCAGGGGCGATCTCCCTGACTTTTAATTTTTCAAGAATTTCCGTGCCGTAATAGAGTTTAAAGAGTTCAATGGGGGAACTACCGATGACTTTCCGGTGATAGGAATTAACGTGTGATAGTAAGAGGGTTACGTTATCAGGTGTTAAGTAAGAAAGGTTAGTGCTTTTTGGTAAGACGTAACGGATAAGCGTATGATTTTCTTCGATCTGGGCTTTTTGGTTACTCGCGAGGGGATCACAGTAAAAGACATTAGCGAGCACTTCCCCGGTTTTGTAATCGACTTCAATACTTTCGGGGTCAGAGAATTCCATACCGCGATCGGTAAGAATAATGGCGAATAATTTCTTATACTCCTCCGCGGTTAGAGTATCTTGTAAATAGCGGAAGACTTTCGTAACGTTTTCACTATCTTGGTTGGGTAGCAGAAACGCGAGCATAAAGCGAACGCTTGTGAAGTGAATGGTTAAAAGGGCCGTGGCGATACCTTTGCAGCTTTCGATACAATCAATTTGGGTGACGGGCACGCCGGGATGCGTAACCGTAAAGCGAATATAATCGGAATAAAGGCGATTTTGCCGAACACGACTATCTAAAAGGATGCGCGGTTTCTTTGGTGTTACGCGCTTCCGTAAGCGAACTTTGCGGCGAAGATCAATGTTTTTTGCGGACAGTAATTGATAATCAATGTAGCGGTAAGCCGTACGAAGTGAGACGGGTAAATCTTCATTATTGACAAAAATATGATGAAGTGATTGGCCATTTTGGACCCCGTAATAAATAGTTTGATCAAGTTTTTTGTATTCGCCCTCGGTGAGATTAAGGCCAAGGCGTGCTTCGCGAAGGGTAATGCGATACATCTTATGTGCAGCTTCAGGTTGATAGTGGAAGCGCATAATATACATGCAGTAGCGTTTATCCGTACAACCATTACAAACAAAGGGAAATTTCGAACAACGTTTGCACGGGACTTCATATTTCGGATTAGTGACGTTGTACTTTTTACCAACATAAGAAAGCTCCCGTCGATTCCGAACCTCCCGACTGACAGCGCGTGGATCTTTGTCAACAGCTTGAGCAATTTCTTTGAGTGAAGCATGATCTTCAATCATTCGTAAAATTGTCTGACGATCGTTTAAATTTAAATGTTTGCCACCCGGTTTATTCATATAAACCTCCTTTCACATCGGAAACCAGACTAAAACACACTTTTATTATAATTTGTCAAAGAAAAATGTTCTTCAAGTTAGAAACGGATATTACTTTGTCAATTAACGTTATCATTAATTTACAATTAATACAGTTGACAAAAACCCGACATGTCCATATAATATCAAAGTGCAATGACCAATCAAGGTCTTTTTAAAAGAAACGTTATGAT
>CAZWRR010000120.1:0-2093 GCA_964635805.1 uncultured Staphylococcaceae bacterium | reverse complement strand
GCCATAAAACGTGCGCTTTGCACGCCCGGAAAGCCGTCAAGGGCAAAGACACTAAGCCCACTATCATCGGCAATCGTCGGAATTTTAAATAAAGCATAAATCGTTTTTGCTTTTTGTACGGCGTTTTCTTGAAAAGTCGTGCCGGTCTCGGGAATGTCATCAAAATAGTTTAAATCGGTCAAACTAATTATTTCCACACCGCGATCTTGGAAAAGTTCTTTAAATTCTTTGATTTTATTATTGTTATGTGTCGCTAATATAAATTTCATAGTTTTTTACCTATCCTTCCTTTTATTATAACGGAAGCGGACGGCTTTATTTGTTATTTTAATCGAAAAGTAATGTTAATCGTGTTAAAGTTATAACAATGCAAAAAATTATTGAAGACTTACAACGTTACACACCAAAAGACAAACTTGAAGCAAGTGATAAAGCACTGATGCTCGATTTTTTAATGCGTAACGACGACGCACTCTTACGCACGAACAAAGCTGCGCACGTTACCGTTTCGGCCTTTATTTTTAATGAAACATTTACGCACGTTGTGTTTGGCTTTCATAAAATATACAACTCATACGGGTGGCTTGGTGGCCATGCGGATGGCAATAGTGACTTACGCGCTGTTGCGCTTAAAGAAGCACGTGAAGAAACGTCACTAACAAGCGTGAAACTTTATCGCGATGACATTTTCCTCCTTGACGTCGTCTACGTTAATAACCATATAAAAAACGGGGAGCACGTTAGTGATCATCTTCATTTAAATATTACATATTTATTAACTGCGGATTTAAATGAAGTACCGAAACGTAATCCCCGTGAACATCAAGCAGTGAAGTGGTTTTCATTAAGCGAAGCACTAAAGCACGTTAATGAACCACGGATGATGCCTGTTTACTTAAAGGCATTTAAACATTTACCAAAGTAATTACTTTTTGCGGGGCCTTAGTGGATAAATACCGCTCACCGGCATCGTAAACATAAAACCAACAACATCTTTACGGCTGCGCGCCATAATTTCTTGGATTGCGCTGACGACTTCTTTAACTTTTTCTGGTTCAGGAATAACTGTGAAAAGTGTTTTTGAAGTTTGATCTGCATGTTCAAACGAACGAGCAAACGGGCCGCTCATTAGTGACGTAAGGCCGTCACTTTTCATAATTGCCGCTGCCATCCCTTGTGAGTCGATAATCGTTGCACCACGGACACGAAGTTCTAAAAACTTCTCAAAAATTTCATCTAAATAACGTAAGTCATTTAAGACCACAAATAATATTTCCATATTAAGCTTCCTCCGTAAACTCTATATTGTCAACGCTTGATACTTCATCAAATTCATCGAGTTTGCCAACTTCCCCAGCTTTCGAAATTGCGTATTTTGCAAAGACTGGTCCAAACGTTTCATAAACTAAGATTGATAACATTATTATAGTCGATATTTCGGCGTATAACGAATTTAACTGCGCAAAGACGATCACGAGCAGCCCAATCGAAATGCCCCCTTGCGGTAAAAGCGCAATGCCCAAGTACTTTTTAATTGAGGGTTCGGCATTAACAATATTAGCGCCAACACGGATGCCCAATATTTTACCGGCCGCCCGGGCAATAATAAAGACGGCGCTAAGTAGTAGTAAAAGTGGGTTGCTGCCAAGAATCGCTAAATTAAGTCCGGCACCCGCAAGTGTAAAGAACATCACATAAAACGGCGTTGCGAAGTCGTTAATTGCGTTAAATGTGCGGTTTGGACTTTTTGCTACGTTAGCAATCATCGTCCCGACCATAATGTTCGAAAGTAGTTGTGAGAAGACGATACCGTAATCTTGCAGTAAGTAGTTAATGAAGCTTGTGACGCTCATAATTAGTAAAACACTAATAAGCGCTAAAATTTGCAAGTCGTCACGAATACGGTCGAACTTGTTTGCAAGCAAACTTAAAAGGAAACCACCAAGTGCCCCAATAACAATCGAACCGAACACTTCAATAAACGGTTTCGCGATAACGAGCCACGGCGGTAAGTCAAGCGCTGTTCCGCCAAGTATTTGCGCAATTGAAATAAAGAAACCAAAGACGATAATACCGAATATATCATCAAGAGC
>CAZWRR010000119.1:0-2120 GCA_964635805.1 uncultured Staphylococcaceae bacterium | reverse complement strand
TGTCATCTGTGCGTTTGACGTAGGCCGGTAAATCTTTTAAGACAAGGAACTCGTCGCCTTTATTCATAATTTCATCAAAGAGCGGTTTAAATGTGTGTGGGTTACCGTTACTCCACGTGCCGTCAATTAAGCTATCAAGCACGCGTTTAATTTCACGGTTTGTTTCATAGACGACCCACGGTGAATAATTGTTTTCGGCTTTTAGTTTAAGTACTTCGGGTTCACGGAGGCCAAAGATAAAGCTATGGTCGTCCCCCACCCGTTCGTTAATTTCAACGTTTGCGCCGTCAAGCGTCCCGAGTGTGAGTGCGCCGTTCATCATGAACTTCATGTTTCCGGTACCACTAGCTTCTTTCCCGGCTGTACTAATTTGTTCACTAATGTCGGTTGCCGGAATTATAAGTTCCGCCGTCCGTACACCGTAGTTTTCAATAAAGACAACTTTCATGTATGGTGAAACTTCCGGATCATTATTAATTACTTCAGCAACGCTATTAATAAGCTGGATTACTTTTTTCGCAAAGTAATAGCTTGGTGCGGCTTTTGCGCCGAAAATAAATGTAATTGGGTGAATACGGAACTTTGGATCGTTTTTCATTGCAAAGTAAAGTTGGATAATGCGGAAAACGTTCATAAGTTGGCGTTTATACGCGTGCAGCCGTTTAATTTGCACGTCAAAGATTGAGTCGGTATCAATTGTGATGCCGTTATGTTCTTTAATATACGCTGCAAGCGCTTCTTTCTTTTGCTTTTTAATACTTAAAAACTTTTTCTGAACTTTTTTGTCTTGCACAAACGGAAGCAATTTTTCAAAGTCGTCGGGGTTCGTAATGTAACTTTCACCAATTAAACTCGTTAAGTAACTACTTAATTCGGGGTTACTTGCTAAAAACCAGCGCCGATGCGTAATGCCGTTTGTTTTATTATTAAACTTTTCGGGGTAATACTTATAAAACTCATTAAACGTTTGCGCTTTTAAGATTTCGGTGTGGAGATAGGCAACGCCGTTAACGCTAAAGCACGTAACGATTGCAAGGTTCGTCATATGAATCATCCCGTCGCGTAGTATTGCCATCGCGCTTTTTTCGGCGGCGCTTGCGCCGCGTTCACTTAACTCTTTTTGATGACGACGGTGAATTTCTTCAATAATCATATAATTACGCGGCACTAAATGTTGGACGTAATGAATTGGCCATTTTTCAAGTGCTTCAATCATCACGGTGTGGTTTGTATAGGCGAATGTTTTTTGGACAATTGCCCAGCTTTCTTCCCAGCTATATTCGTGTTCATCAACGAGAATACGCATAAGTTCAGGGATCGCTAAAATTGGATGCGTGTCGTTAAGTTGGAAGACGTACATCTCGTGGAAGTTTTTAAGTGTGTTGTGACGGCGAAGATGGCCGCGCACCGCGCTTTGTAGTCCTGCACTTACGAGGAAATATTGTTGGCGAAGTCGGAGCATCTTCCCTTTTTCGGTTGAGTCATCGGGATACAGCCCGTGATTAAGTTCGCGCAACGTCGTTAAGTAGCTTTCAAACGGTTCGTTTGTCGGCAGTTTATCTTCACTTGGTTCTGCGCTCCAAAGCCGCAGCGTATTGGCGACGTGGTTACCGTAACCAATGACCGTGACGTCGTACGGCACGGCTTTAACAACAGTGGGGTTAACGGTGCGGATGCCAAACGTCCCATCTTTTTTGCGATACGTCTCCGCGTGGCCGTAAAACTTCACGTCGACCGCATGCTTTGGCTTCCGTACTTCCCAGACGTTACCGTTAACTAACCATTGGTCAGGCAACTCAATTTGTTTGTTATCAACGATCTTTTGGCGGAAAAAGCCGTATTCATACCGAATCGTATGGCCGTTACCGGCGTAACCTAGACTTGCTATTGAATCAAGAAAACACGCCGCAAGACGACCAAGGCCGCCGTTACCAAGCCCGGCATCGCTTTCTTCTTCTTCAAGGTCATGGAGGTTAATGCCCATGTCTTTTAGTCCGCTTTGGACGAGATCATATATCCCTAAGTTAATCAGGTTGTTCGTAAGCAAACGCCCGATTAAAAACTCCATACTAAAATAAATTAGTTGTTTTTTGTTTTTCTTGTTACCGGTTGTGGTGATA
>CAZWRR010000118.1:0-2132 GCA_964635805.1 uncultured Staphylococcaceae bacterium | reverse complement strand
GTAATGCAGCGCGATGTTATATTAACTGGCGTCCCGGGAGCGACTCGAACGCCCAACTTACAGCTTCGAAGGCTGTTGCTCTATCCATTGAACTACCGGGACACGCATTAATCATAACAAATTTAACAATAAATTAGGACACTAATCGTTTAGAACCGCTTATTGCTTGAATCGGTTTAATGTCTTGCGTTGTTTCAAGTGTGCCAAGATAGTTACCGTCCGCGTCGCGAACAGCAAAGTAGCGAATATACACAAACTTATCGCCAAGTGGGAGCCAAAAGTCTTCACTATCTTTACTTCCGTCTTTAAAACTATTCACGATTTGTTCAACTAAATCAACGCTTTGTGGCGGGTGGCACATGTTGACGTGACGGCCAAGCACTGTTTTCGGGCGGTCAAAAATCCGTTCTTTGCCTTGCGTAAAGTATTTAACGTGGCCGTCTTTATCAATAAAAGTCATATCAAACGGGACCGTGTTTAAAAGCGCATTAACTTCCGTAAATGTAAGTGAGCCTGCGTTAAACGGTACTTCGCCTTCTTTTACTTTGTTTTCAGTGCTTTCTTCGTCATTTGCTTTCGTCCAAGTTTCTTTTGGTGCTTCTAAAAAGTAGCCGATTTCTGGCGTTGATGAGTCGACGAGCACCCAGTCGAAAAACTTCATGTGATCAAGTAAAAGCGGCATTAAAATATTGTCTTCTTTAAAAATCATATCTTTGACGCGCGTAATATTGTGCTCGATTTTAGCTTTAACTGCTGCTTCATCAACAGTTTTACTTGCTAAATCACTAATAATTGCTTTGATTTCCGCGCGTATTTCGTCGTCAACGCCCCACATTACTTTTGGTGGTGCAGTTATACCCGCTTTTTCAAGACGCGGGAAAAAGAGCATTTCTTTGCGTTTATAATGTTTGT
Source organism: uncultured Staphylococcaceae bacterium (assembly GCA_964635805.1). Lineage (GTDB taxonomy): Bacteria > Bacillota_I > Bacilli_A > RFN20 > CAG-826 > UBA1361. The sequence continues at coordinate 1,220 of CAZWRR010000118.1, read as the reverse complement.
CAATTTCCCAAAGCCGGTCATACGCAATCCGCAGCATTAAAAGACTTGTGCGACCAGTGACACTTAAGTGGGGGCGAATTTCCTCGTCAATAAGCTGCTCAATCCGGCGGTTTTCGTTTGTAAAGACGTTAACGGGGTGACCGGGGATGTTACTGTGATCATTTAATTTATGGATATCACTAATTTTACCGCCAAAAACAGCCGCGTGCACGTCACAAAGACTTTGAATTTCGTTTACAGTTACACTCCCATCTTGCAAAAGTGCTTGCTCCATCTTTGATATTTCGTGCGTAGTGACGTTTTCAAAATGTTTACTAAATTCGGCTTTTGCTTGTTCAAACGTCGCGCCGTTATGTAAACTTAAGATTATTTCTTTTAACTTTGCTTGCCGCGCAAGACTTTGATTATTTATTAATTCACTCATCGATAACTTTGTATCCTTTCTCTTCTAATACTTTAATTACAAACGCTAAATCGATATTCCGAAAAGCTGCGCCTTTTTTAAGTGTCATAATTTTCCCAACAGTTTGGAGCATGCCCGGGCGCGTAATATCTTTAAAACCAAGCGCAACTAAAAGCGGGATGATGTTTTCGTCTTGTTGCACTAGTGTATATATTTTCGTATTAACGTTAATAATCATAATGTGTATTCCGTCTTCTTGATATTATCAAGAAAAATACGTAGCGGCAAAACAAAGGCTTACAGTTAACTCAAGTTACTTAAAGAGGAAAAGATTAATGATAACGAGCTTGCTTTTATGTTTGGCGGTTTCGTAAAAAATCTCTCGACCTTTAAAAACGGTGTAAAGCTGTTTAATTGTGACACCGATATTAATTTTAGCAGGGTGATTTATATGAAAATAAACGTGGTTTGTTGCGCTGTATTCTTCTTCAGTAACGTTAAGATGAATAATATCTGCGCCATCCATAAATATTTCGAGATGTTTAATGAAATTTTCGGGAACATTACCGTCTTTATCGACAACACGCATATTCCCTAATTCGTTCGTTAAAAACTTAACTTCTTGTGCCATAATTACCTCACGCTTTTATTATATAACTATGAGAAAACAATGCATATAATAATGCGCAGTATGATAACGCTTTTTTGTGCTCGTAAATAAAAAACTACCTCGCCGGAGATAGTTACGTTTAATTGCTGGCGTCCCGGGAGCGATTCGAACGCCCGACCCACAGCTTAGAAGGCTGTTGCTCTATCC
>CAZWRR010000117.1:0-2158 GCA_964635805.1 uncultured Staphylococcaceae bacterium | reverse complement strand
CAAGGTAGGGATAATCAAGATACGTTAAAAGCTCATCCCAAATCTTGCGAACATACTTTACAGCAGCTTCAAGGGCGGAGTTAGGCGAGAGTGGTGTATCAAAAATATAGGTTTTGAGTTCATTAAGCAGCGGAATTTGGTCGTGATGACGTTTTGCGCATATTTCGGAAGGAAGAACAGCGTCCGTTTTATACTTAGCTTCGTAAGCAAAAAGTTCGTTGATAAGCGTCAGTATTTTGTAACTTAATGTTGTTTTCACTTCGGATACGGGGAGAGCTTTTAAGATATCACTGAAACGACGACGCGCGTGAGCCCAGCAGCGTTGGAGTTTAATGTCGGGATTATTTTTAGCAAGTTTTGTGTAACCAGCATAATCATCACAGACGATGTAACCGTCATACTTTTCGAGCCACTTTGCGGTTAAGTCAATACTGCGTGATTCGTGAAAGTCATAAAGATGAATTTGTTGGTCAAAATAGCTTGAAGCATAGACATAAACATAGCTTTTCTTGCGATTTACGGCGTTTTCCGGGCGTTTAGCGATACTTAGTGTCGTTTCATCAGCGTGAATCACTTTGACCGAGTTATTGAGTAAATCACGTTTCATGGCGTTATAGACGGGTGTTAACTTCGTCGCGAGTGTTTGCATCCAAGTGGCCATAAGTTGCTTCGAAATGGGCACGTTAAGGACGTTGGTAAGATGTTTTTCTAGATGATGAAAAGGGATTCCAAGTTCGTATTTATGGTAAGCGATATAGGCAGCGAAAGATGGTGTTAAAACAGAGCCAGGGAATACTTCTTGACTAAGCGGATAAACGAACGTTTGATCGTGTTTACATTTGTAGGAACGTTTAATAACTTTCGTCACTTTAATCGTTGAAGGGATTACTTCAATGATGTAACGTTCTTTTTGGCTAGCAAGCGTTAAGTCACGCGAACAAGCGGGACAAACAAGCGAATCCGGGTCTTCGTAAACTGTATCAACAACCGCGGATTCTAAATCAACATTAGCGAAATTCTTCCCACCTTTTTTACGACCAACCCGAGTTTTCGTGTGTTTGTTTTCTTGTAAAACAGCTTCAGGTTCATTAATAACTATTTCGTTAATTTTTTCACTTTTAGCGACGAACGGTTTCACTTGTTCAATAATAAGTTTCTCGCGAACAATTTCTTTGTCTTTGAGTAGTTCATTAAGTTTTTTTTGTTGTTTAAAAATGAGGAGCCGTTGTTCTTCATTTTCAACTTGGAGGGCTTTGTTTTCTTTCTCAAGAATAGCGATGCGTTTAAGTGCGTCTTCTAAATTCATAACTATATTTTAGCACATATAAAAAAAGTTAGTTATATTTAATATAACTAAAATTTTTATAAAGCGTGATTTAAAGCGAAATTTGCTTGCGACGTTCGCTTATGAGCGCGACACCTTTAAGTAAATAAGCAAGATCGTCTTTCGTGATGGTGAAGGCTTCTTCAAGCGTCGGGACATTAAAGCGAGCGTAAGAAAGTTTATTAATAAAGAGCCATTTACCGTATTCATCTTCATAATAAATTTTGACCATTTTACGACTTTTACTAACAAAGATAAACACGGAGCGGTGAATTTCAATCGGAGAAAAGGAAAGGGAAAGTATTGACTCCATTTTAATAATTCCCATCCGCATATCGATCTTATTCGTGTAGAGGAAAATATTGCGAACTTTGTTAATATCAATCATAATATTTTCTCTAAAATAGCGAGTGCTTGTTCAAGCGAAGTTGTCACTTTCACCTGCGCGACTTCAATGACAACAACGGAATGATCAAACCGCGTGAAGTTCTTCGATTTAGCGCGTATTTCTTCAGGCTTAAGCAAACTCACATTAACATCATCATTACTAAGCAAGACACTTTTTCTTGAACTATCAAGCACTTTGTTTAAGCGAACGAAAGAACCATCAATATTATCGTAGGCATTGATCCAATCTCGTAATGTCGTGCGATTAATGCCCTTTTGGCGAGCAAACTCTGAGACCGACAGTTTACTCACTTTAAATTCTTTGACTGTCTCTAGTCGTTCATAATCAGTTTTATATTTACCCATAAAAAACTCCTACCTTTCTAAGTAAGAGTTTATGTAATTCATGTTAATTTGAAAATGGTGTTAATTTTTTACCTATACATT
>CAZWRR010000116.1:0-2163 GCA_964635805.1 uncultured Staphylococcaceae bacterium | reverse complement strand
ATTATTAGTAAAGTGTTCGTAAAACCTGGTGACGTCGTGCTAATGAATTACCATTTCACAACGACAAAAGCACATATTAATGAATGCGGTGGCGAAGTAATTGAATGTCATTTAGATGAAGCAATTAACCCTACAAGCACGCACGTCTTTAAAGGTGATATGGATGTTATTAAATTAGAAAACGAAATTAAAAAGCACAGCGCGGCAAAAGTTTCGTTTGTGCGCATTGAACTTGGCACGAATTTAATTGGTGGCCAACCAATTTCAATTGCTAACATTAAAAAAGTACGGAAAATATGCGACAAATACAAACTCTTGCTTGTGATGGATGCAAGTTTACTCGCTGATAATCTTTACTTTAATAAAACGCGGGAAGAGAACGTAAAACATTTATCAATTCGTGAAATTAATCACCAAATTGCCGCTGAAGCGGACATTATTTATTTTAGTGCTCGCAAACTTGGTAACGCCAGGGGTGGCGGCATTATGGTCCGCGAAGCAGCGCTCTTCCACAAAATGAAAAACCTTATCCCCCTCTTCGAAGGTTTCTTAACGTACGGCGGGATGAGTGTGCGGGAAATGGAAGCGCTCAATGTTGGGATTGAAGAGACGCTTGATTTTGATAACATTAGTCAAGGACCTCAATTCATTGAAACGTTTGGACGGATGCTTCAAGCGCACAACGTTCCCGTTGTTACCCCGTTTGGCGGACTCGGCCTTCACGTTGACGCCCGGGCGTTTCTCCCCCATCTTAAAGGTGAAGAATATCCTGCTGGTGCCTTAAACGCGGCAATTTACTTAGTAAGTGGTTCGCGCGGGATGGAACGAGGGACAATTAGTGAAACACGTAACCCCGATGGCAGTGAACACTTAGCAAGCGTTGAACTCGTACGGCTTGCTTTGCCGCGCCGCGTGTTTACGCTTTCGCACGTAACATTTATGGTTGACCGGCTCGCTTGGCTTTTTGATAACCGCGCATTAATCGGTGGGCTGGCGTTTAGTGAAGAACCAGAGATTATGCGTTTTTTCCTCGGCCGACTCGTGCCGACGAATGACTGGCAACAAAAATTAGTTGCAAAGTTTATTGCCGACTTTGGCGAAGATGCTTTGTAAAACTATATACATATATCGTTTTAGTCGTTATCTTTATGATGTAAAATAATAAAGAGAGGGTTTTAAAGTGGAACGAAAAGAGTATTTAAAAAACGCAACAATGTATCAAGTATATGTGCGCAATCACACAGCGCAGGGAACGTTTAGGGCACTAATTAATGATTTAGTGCGTATTAAAGATTTAGGTGCGGATATTATTTATTTGCTGCCAATTCACCCAATAGGTGAAGTAAGTCGCAAAGGCTCATTAGGAAGTCCGTATGCAATTAAAGATTATTATGCGATTAATCCAGAACTAGGGACGCTGGAAGATTTTAAAAATCTTGTTACAAAAGCGCACAAACTTGGCTTAAAGATTATGCTTGATATTGTGCTCCATCACACAAGCCCCGACGCAGTGTTATTAGCGGAACACCCGGCGTTTTATTTTTATAAAGACGGCAAGGTTGGTAATAAAGTTGGTGATTGGAGTGACATTATTGATCTTGATTACACAAACAAAGATTTGTGGGTGTATATGCGAGACATGCTCGATTATTGGGCCGGACTTGGTGTTGACGGTTTTCGGGCTGACGTTGCCCCGCTTATTCCGCTTGCGTTTTGGCGCTACATTCGCACAGAACTTGACGCAACGTATCCCGAGCTTATTTGGCTAAGCGAATCAGTCGAACCTAGCTTTATTACGTATTTACGTACGCACGGTCACGTTGCCCATACAGATGTGGAAATGTATGCGGCGTTTGATGTGCTTTATGATTACGATGTTTATCCGCATTTTAAGGCGTTTTTAGAAGGTAAAGCGCCGTTAAGTACGTATATTAACAAAGTTAAAGTGCAAGAAGAGATTTATCCAAACGGTTATTTAAAAATTCGCACGATTGAAAATCATGATATTGCCCGCATTGCTGCGCTATGCCAAAATGAAACACTGTTACGTAACGTTACTGCGTGGTCGTTTTTCCAAAACGGTCTTGGCTTCCTCTACGCTGGTCAAGAAGTAAAAGCAACCCATTTACCGTCGCTTTTTGACAAAGACACGATTAATTTAAC
>CAZWRR010000115.1:0-2170 GCA_964635805.1 uncultured Staphylococcaceae bacterium | reverse complement strand
AACTTTATTTTGCTTCCTCATTCTCTATTTGTAGTAACCGTTTTTCCTAACGCAAATCACACGGATTATTCAAAAAGTGTAGTAAACTAAATGTATGAAAAAGATATATGTTGCCGGTGGTTGTTTTTGGGGCGTTGAAGCGTATTTTAAACTAATCCCGGGTATTAAAAAAACCGCAGTTGGCTACGCTAATTCGCGGATGAAAAATCCGACTTATCGTGAAGTTTGTAGCGGCCGTACAAACGCGGTTGAAGCGGTCGAACTAATATATAACCCACAAGTAATTACGCTTGAACAACTCTTAAAGTTTTTCTATCGCATTATCGATCCAACACTTTTAAACCGGCAAGGCGGCGATATTGGCTCGCAGTACCGCACCGGCATTTATTATGTCGATGCAAATGACGCAGACGTTATCGCTAATAGTCTTACCGCGCTCCAAGAAGAGTACGAGGAAAAAGTTGTTGTCGAAACACAAGAACTTGTAAACTTTTTCATTGCCGAAGACGAACATCAAGATTATCTAGCGCAAAATCCCGGTGGATATTGTCACGTCAACATGAACGTGCTCGCGCCGCATGAACGCAAAATTGATAAAAAGCGGTTATATAGTGAATTAATCACGAATTTGCGTGCTTTACTCACAGAAACAGTGCACCCATTAAGTGTCCTTAGTAACGTTGCCGCGTTACTTAAAGCAACGTTTAGTGACGTTTCTTGGGTCGGATTTTACTTAGCGATCGACGGTAAACTTGTCGTGGGACCGTTTCAAGGAAACGTTGCATGCGACACAATTGCTTTTGGCAAAGGTGTATGCGGGGAAAGCTTTGTAACACAAAAGGTGATGATTATTCCCGATGTCTTAAACCACCCAAACCATATTGCATGCGAGAGCGAAACACGCAGCGAAATTGTCGTCCCCCTTTATAACAGTGGCGATGAAGTTATTGGTGTCCTTGATCTTGATTCATATAAGTACGACGCATTCGACGAAGATGACAAATTTTATTTAACGCATATCGTTCATACAATAAAACATTATTTCAAGGAGGAATTCAAATGATTATTGGTACAGTAAAAGAAATTAAACAAGCGGAATACCGTATTGGCTTAACGCCAAACGCCGCCCATGAATACATTATTAATGGGCACACTGTTTTACTTGAAAAAGGTGCTGGTCTTGGCGCGGGGTTTCCTGATCAAGATTACATTAACGCTGGTGTTAAAATCGTCGATACCGCTGCCGAAGTTTGGGAACAAGCCGAGATGATCGTCAAAGTTAAAGAACCGCTTGCCGAAGAATACAAATATTTCCGTCCCGGTTTAATAATTTATACGTTTCTCCATTTAGCCGCCGATGAAGCACTCACAAAAGCGATGCTTGAACATAATGTTACGGGGATCGCTTACGAAACAATTAGTGAAGACGGAGTGACACTTCCATGCTTACGCCCAATGAGTGAAGCAGCGGGCCGGCTTAGTGTTTTAGAAGGTGTGAAGTATTTACAACGGCCATTTGGCGGACGCGGCTTACTGCTTTCGGGACTTCCTGGCGTTAAACGCGCACGCGTAATGATTATTGGTGCAGGTGTTGTCGGGATGAACGCGCTTAAAATGGCGGTAGGACTTGAAGCACGTGTAACGGTACTTGATGTCAACTTACAACGGCTCGTCGAAATTGATAGTTTGTACGGCAGCAAAGTTTCGACACTTTATAGTAGTGAAGCAAATATTCGCGAAACTATTAAAACAGCTGATCTTGTTATTGGGGCTGTGCTCATCCCGGGTGCGAAAGCGCCCAAACTCATTAAACGTGAATACTACAAAACAATGCGCGAAGGAAGCGTGATCGTTGATGTTGCGATTGATCAAGGTGGTTCAACCGAAGTTAGCCGCCCCACAACGCATCTTGACCCGGTGTTCCGAGTTGACGGGATTACGCATTACTGTGTCGCAAATATGCCGGGCGCAGTCGCGATGACAACAACGGAAGCGCTTAATAATGCCACGATTAAATACGGACTCCAAATTGCAAAGTTACGCAACAAAGCTTTTACAAACATCGCAATTCGCCGTGGCCTTAATACGTATAAAGGCAGCATTACTAACGAAGGTGTTGCAAGTGCGTTTAATTTAAAATATAATAACATCACGTTTTAAAAGTGCCTCC
>CAZWRR010000114.1:0-2196 GCA_964635805.1 uncultured Staphylococcaceae bacterium | reverse complement strand
CTTTATTATATTTGGGTGAAAATCGCTCGATATCTTCAACCCGAATGTCTGACTTTTTAATAAATGTTGTTACTTTTCCTGGACGCATAAAACCACCTTCCTTAAATTATACACTATAATTTAGACGAAACGACTTGCTGTGCGTGATTTATTCAGTGCGTAAGGCGACAACGGGGTCTTTGTTTGCGGCCATTCTACTTGGGATAAGTCCCGCAACAACAGTGAGAGATATATTGAAAACAATAAGGAATAGTCCAGTTAATGGGGCAAGAAAAGCAATTTGGCCAATACCTTGATCAGGAAAAACATGATTTAAAATTAAATTAATCGGAATAGAAAGGATGTATGTCGAAGCAACACCAATGAACCCGGCCAAAAGCCCAATAATAAATGTTTCCGCATTAAAGAGACGCGAAACGTCTTTCTTTCGGGCGCCAATAGCCCGAAGTATGCCAATTTCCTTCGTCCGCTCGATTACCGAAACATATGTGATAATTCCGATTAAAAAACCCGAAACAACAAGCGATATACTTGTAAAGACAATTAAAACAATTGAAATAATGTCAATCATCGTTGCAAGAGAGTCAGTAACAATTTCAACTGCATCGAAAAGTTTAATTTTGTAAATTTCACCAAGAGTTTCTCCGTGATCTTCAACCATTTTCGCGTTATATTCTGCAAACTTCTCTTTAATGAGTTTTTTACTCGCTGAATCTTTTGGGAAAATTGCGATTGATTCTGCCGGGCTGAAGTTAAGTGTGAAAAACCCTCTAACCAACGCTTCGATTTCTTCGCCTAAAAAGGGCGAAAGTTCTAAATTGCTTGCTCGCGAACCTACATCTTTAGCAATTTGCAAAAATTCCGTCGCGGTCAATTCGGTTAAACTTCCATCTTGCTTTGCATAAGGGGAGTAAAATTTAAACATACGCGATAGTGCGTTTGAATTTTGCTCTCCACCCGGCTCTGGTAATGCGGTAATTGCTATATTATTAATCGCTGCCTCACCAATTTCATTATTTGCATTAAGTGTTTGAATTTTAGCGCTTAGTTCATTTGTGTAAGCAATTCCCGCGGGGATTAAACTTAATCGGGTATCTTTCTTTGGTCGCAAAATCCCCGTAATGTTTAACTTAACACCAATCGATTCATCTTCATATCTTTGTTTTAAACCTACGTCATTAGGCCTAAAGAAAGTTTTGATTTCTTTCTGCGCTTGCATTGTAAGCCAATCAAAATCTTCAAGCTTGTTGTTATGACCACTTTCGATATAAAATTCATCATTCGCGAGTGCTTTAAACTCATGCCCAATAATATCGCTAAAGGCAATGGTTTCGGTATGATCAACATCAGCCAATATTCCCAAGTCTGCTAATGTTTGGAGTGATAATTTGTTATAAGCATCAATTACAAGTACAACATCGTGTTCGTTTTCTGGGAATCGCGCGTTTTGTCCACCAAGTAAATCATAAAATTCGAGAACATACTCTTTATTACCTGGTAATTGAGTAAAGTTCCCAGAAGGTAACGGTGTAATCCCACTTAAACGATCAACACTCTTGATATAACCGTACTCTCCTTCTTTAGGTCCTTCATAAATAACACGCATTTTATTCGGATAATTAACAAGAATGCTCGAAGCGAGACCATCATCTTTTAAATTTTTTGCAAACTCGATCACTTCTTCATTAATAACGTTATATTCAATTGTAAGCCCCTGGGTTTCAAGGTCGGAGCGGTCATAAACTTTAATTTCTTCAATATCTGGATATTTTTCATCAACATTTGGATGCTGAAAACCAGCATCCAGACTAATTGATTGCGATAAAACCGCCATTGGGTAAGAAGCCATCGTTTCTTGTTCCATTCGGTCAACATAATTTTGAAACCCGTTACTAACCGCGGAAACAAGGCCAATTCCAATAATGCCAAGCGATCCGGCAAGGGCGGTTAAAATTGTACGGCCTTTTTTCGTTAAAATGTTTTTGTAACTACTTTTAAGCGCAGTTGGGAATGACATCGCGGTGCCTCTTACTTTTTCGTCGGACACCTTCTCGTCAATAACGGCTTTTTTAACTTCACCTGGCAAAGTATCGCTCGTTATTTTTCCATCAACCATACGGATGATACGGTCACTATATGTCTTTGCTAATTCTTCATTATGCGAAACCATAATGACTAATCTTGTTTTACTAACCT
>CAZWRR010000113.1:0-2205 GCA_964635805.1 uncultured Staphylococcaceae bacterium | reverse complement strand
TTTGCTTCCCACGTAATTGTCGATTCGTGGAAACCAGCTGTTGTTGGGCCAGCGTCTAAGAAAACGTTATTATCAAAGTTATACATAAATCTTGTACCTTCAGTCCATGATTCTACATAATAAACTGCGGTAATTTCGTATTTTGCGCCATTTTCAATCCGGCCACTGCCTTGGAACCATTCCATATTCGTGTTTTCTCCTGACCAAGTAAATTTGGTTGGTGCACTGCCCATTTTTGGTTCGGCAATTGCAGGAGCGTAGCCATCAAAAGCTTCGGTTTTAACGCCAGCTTTCACTTCGTTGCCCCATTGACGATTAGTAATAGTCCATGAGTCACCAACTTTATGTCCGTTTGGTGTTGTATCTTCAGGAATTGGATCAGCTTCAACTAATTTGGCAGTCATTTCACTTAAATAAATTTCAAAAGCTGGGTTGCCTGCACCATAAATATTAAGCGCATAGAAACCAGAAAGAACTGTAACTTCAAGATGAACATGACTAATGTTGCCTGTCTTTGTGACATCTGCGGACAAGGTTGGGTTGCCGCCTTCGCCCATCATAATTAAGACAAATCCCTTGCCATTAACAGCGTAGAAATCAAAATCAACAACTAATTTTTTACCAACGACCATATTGTCTTTTGTTAAACCTTCAAATACGTGGCTGTCGGCATTCGTTAATTTAAGAGCATTAACACCAAAGTTAGATGCTGCTTCCATTTCGGTCCGTGCCACTTCATTTTCAAGGTTAGCAATGATAACTGTTTCACCATTTGTCGCAGCGGAACCATTTTCGTTCCAATCCCATGTAAAGCCGCCTTCAGCAAGTAATTGATTCGCGGTTGGGACGACTTTTGTTACTTGGGCGGTTTCAATTGTTTTAATTGTGAAACTATCAACAACGATAACAGCTTCTGCTGAGGACCCAGATAATTTGAAGAAACGGAAATAAGCATTACCTGCTACTGGAACGGTAACAGCAGGGAATGTTGCTTCATAATGGTAAACGACTCCTTGTTCATCACTACTCTTAACAAAGGCGTTATTTAATCCATCGAAACCATCCCATGATAAACCAAAGTAGAAATCTTTAAGATTTGAACCGCCACTAGAAGTAATAATTTTATAATCGAAGGAAGCATAATATGTAACCGCTTTTCCTCTTTCAAAATGTTCGTTAAAAGCATTTAAGAAAATTGCGTGAACAGCTGAACCCGCTGTTTTATTTGCATCAATTCTTAAAGAGTTTCCTTCAATTGCGTCACTTAATCCCGTTAAACTACTAGCATTGTTGCCATCAGTTAATGTGTAGAATGGTGAGCGGCGTCCTTCAGCAAAGTTTTCTTTGAATGTGCCATAAGTTGTAATAACGCTTGGATCGGTATAACCTTCGGTAACAAATGTTTCAGGGTGGGCAGGAACGACATTAACTTTTACTTCATCTTCTGCATAGCGCCCATCAGCGGTTTCAACATAATATGATAAGATATGAAGTCCTGCGATTTTTGCATTAAAGACGTTACCAACGATTGTTCCTGGTTCCGCTAAATCTTCAACTTCAATTGCGGATGTTAAATCAGTACCATCTCTATCGGTTGCGCTAACAACGGGAAGTGTAAGATTTTCACCAGCCGCAACTGATAATTCTTTTTCACCTTCTATTTTTAAGACCGGTGGTCTTGTTTCGGTAACAGTTATACTCACTTCATCGCTAAATCCGCCATCTGTGGAAGTAGCAATAACTTTACTCTTACCCGCAGCAAGAGCTTTAATTGTTTTAGCAGACTCATCAAGTTCAAGAACTTTATCGTTTTCAACATGAATGATATAAGATAAATCATCAGCATCAACAGGTAGAACATTTACAACATAAGATGTAACTTGTTCAACATCAAGCGCAGTCTTTTCAACACTCAAACTAATTGAAGTGACCCGGATAGGTTCAATAACGCTTGGTTTTTCACTTGAATCTTCGCTTGGCTTTTCACTTGTAATTTCGCTTGGCTTTTCAGAAGTTTTTTCCGATGAGGGGGGAACTTCCGAACTTGGGTCTGGGTTTTTCCCACAGCTAGCGAGACTACCTACTGCAAGAACTGCTAATAGTAGAATCGAAAGTTTTTTCTTTTTCATTTTCTTTTTCTCCTTTTTATTATTTTGCAAATTATCAACATTATTCAACAAAGAAGTACAGTGGCATTCTTGCGGT
>CAZWRR010000112.1:0-2224 GCA_964635805.1 uncultured Staphylococcaceae bacterium | reverse complement strand
AAATTATAGATTAGTTTATAATATAGACAAAGAGGTGTTTATGTATGATGTAACAATTATCGGCGCTGGGGTAATCGGCGCACTTATTAGCTATGAGTTAGCTAAATTTGATGTAAAAGTTTTACTTGTCGATAAGGAAAATGATGTTGGTAACGCAACAACCGCGGCGAATAGTGCGATTATTCACGCTGGTTACGATCCGCTCCCTGGCTCAAACAAAGCAAAGTTTAACGTGCTTTCGGTGCCGTTATTTAAACAACTTTGTGAAGATTTAGACGTTGAATTTAAACGCATCGGTTCGCTTTTAGTTGCGCGAAGCGTTGCAGAAATGAGTCATATTCATGCATTAGAAGAGCGCGCAAAAATAAACGGCGTTACCGTTAAAGTGCTTGATAAAGCAAGTACACTCGCGCTTGAACCAAACTTAACGCACGACACCGTTGGGGCGCTTTATGCACCGACAGCAGGCATTATTAACCCGTTTGAACTTACCGCGCACGCTATTGAAAACGCCTTAAACCACGGCGCTACGTTAAAACTAAACGCTAATGTTAGTAAAATCACAAAAACAACCGAAGGTTTTAAAGTAACACTACCAAACGAAGAAGTAATGACGAAAGTAATTATTAATGCCGCTGGCGTTTATGCAGACGAAATTACGAATTTAGTAAGTGAAGCCCACTATAAAATCACACCGCGAAAAGGCAGTTACTTCGTGCTTGATAAACTAACGAAACCGCTTGTTAACCGGATTATTTTCCCGCTTCCTAACGCTTTTAGTAAAGGGATACTCGTCGTACCGACGACCGCGGGTAATACACTAATTGGGCCAACAAGCGAACAAATAATGAGCAAAGAAGATATTGGCACAGATGAAGAAACGCTAAATAAAATTAAAGCGCACGCAAATGAATTAATCGCGAATATTCCGTTTCATAAAACGATCCGTACTTTTAGTGGCTTACGCGCCACAAGTACAACGGGGGACTTCGTGATTGAACATGATCCCCACGCTAAAGGCTTAATAAACGTTGCCGGCATTGAGTCACCAGGCTTAGCAAGTGCCCCTGCAATTGCCGCCTACGTTGTAAACGACTTAGTTGCTAGTTTACTTCCATTAAGCAAAAAACAAGATTACGACCCAACAATTCGCAAACGAATCCGCACAGCAAACATGGCGGCAAGCGAACTTGCAGAACTTGCCAAAAATGATAAAAACTATGCGGAAATTATTTGTAATTGTGAACACGTTACGAAAGCGGAGATTATCGATTTACTAAGCCGTCCAATTCCAATTACAAGTGTGAAAGCAATTAAAAAGCGGTTACGCGCCGGCTTTGGCATGTGTCAAGGCGGATTTTGTACACCGCGTGTCATTAAGATAATGGCCGAATATTACGGTATTCCATTTTCGGATATACTTTATGACGACCTAGAAAGCAATATTATTATCGATGAATAACTTTGAGTATGACGTCATTATTATTGGCGGTGGTGCGGCTGGCATCGGTGCGGCAATTGCCGCGCATAAAGCTAGAGCAGGCACTATTTTAATTATTGAAAAAGAACAAGAACTAGGTGGTATATTACTGCAATGTATTCATGACGGGTTTGGGCTTAATCAGTATGGGAAAGAATTAAACGGCCCGGAATACGCGCATTTTCTGGAAAAAGAATTAGCCGCGCTTGACGTTACTATTTTAATGAAGGCGACGGTGACGGAGTTAACGAGCAAACGCGCCGTCATTGTCCATGCAGCAGACGTTGGTATTGTAACGTATCAAGCAAAAGCTGTTGTATTAACAACAGGCTCATATGAGCGCAGTGCGGGGGCGATTAATTTGCCGGGCGAACGCAGCGCGGGTATTTACACGGCCGGACAAGCGCAATACTTAATTAATAAATACGGTTCAAAGCTTGGTAATACAGCCTTTATTGTCGGCTCAGGCGACATCGGCCTTATTATGGCGCGCCGACTGACACTTACGGGCGTTAACGTTGTTGGTGTTAGTGAAATTATGCCGTATTCAAGTGGGTTAAACCGTAACATCGCCCAATGTCTTGACGACTTTAATATTCCGCTTTATTTATCGCACAAAGTACTTGATGTCCGTGGTAGTCCGCGTATTAATGAAATTGTCATCGGTGAAACAGGAAAAGATGGCGCTTTAATAGCGGGGAGCGAAAAAACGTTTGCAGTTGATACACTATTACTTGCCGTTGG
>CAZWRR010000111.1:0-2234 GCA_964635805.1 uncultured Staphylococcaceae bacterium | reverse complement strand
GATGAAATACTAGCATCTAAAGTAGTTATCGCATTACTAGACAAAGTATTAAACTTTGAAACAAATGATTTATCAGAATATATGGTAGAAGTAATTAATTCATTTATTAAAGATATAGACGGATTTGAATCACTACAACTTGAAAACACATTATTTAACATTACAGAAATAAGTAATGATAAAGGTGTTATAAGAAAAGAAGAAATAAAAGGTATCTTAGAAGCGATCTATTCAATGAATTTATCAGATGAATTAGGTGTAGAAGATATCATATCGCTTGTATCAAGTGATAGAAATAATAACGGAGTTGATGATTTTATTGATATCTTTGAATCATCATCGATGTTATATCAAGTCGTCTCAAATTTATATAATGATAATAACTTATATTATTTCTTACTTGATTATGTATCAGAGTTAGTAGATGAGATGTTACTTGAATCAGAATATACAGAAAACTTAGAACTAGATTACACAGTAATACTTGATGCACTTTATAGTATTAAAAACCCAGATAGAAAACTGGATTACAAGGATTTATATAACTTCTTAAGAGTAGTAGATAGTCTTGATATTGATTATAGTTTTGAAGAATTAGATTTAGAATTTATTAATGAATTAGACTATATGACATTTGATGGAATGGACGCAATTACATTTGTATCAAAGACTAAAACATTAAGAGCGCTACTAACAGCAGTACTTGAACAAGATAATATCTTCGCTCATTTAGGAGAAGTATTAAGAATAATGACTGAAGGTAGTGATTTTGAAGTAGATCTTGAGATTACTTATAGTACTAAAGGAAAATACCTAGGTGCATATAACTTAGTAACTGAAAAACACGTTGAGGATTTACTAAGAGCGGTAGTAGTTTTAGATATTAATTCATTAATGGACTTCGACATTGATGATGTGAGAAGTTTACTTGATAAACCATATACAAGAAGCAATTTAAACCGCCTAGATTATTTATATGAATCAGACATTATCATAGATATAGTTAAATACTTAGCAAATGACGATAATATTCATGAATTTATCGTAAAGACATTAAATGAAAATTTAGTAGAAATATTAGGTGAACTTGAATTTGACTTTGAATTAACCTTTACAAAAGAAGAGTTAGGTTTAGGTTATGATGGTTTATTTGATCTTGATTCAATGACAAAATTAGTTAAAGCAGTATCAGCATTAAATATTGAATCATTTGAAGAACTTGGTGAAGTTGAAGATTTATTAGATGTCTGGAACATTTTAGATATCAATAATACAAGAGAAGTTACTCAAAATATATTTGAAGTACCAATAATAGAGCACATCTTAACAGTGATACTTGAAAATGAATCACTATACGCATCACTAGCTAATTTATTAAATGATTTAATTGAAGATAGTGAATTAGGCCTAAATAGATTTATTGAAGCTGAAATGTTAATGATTAATTCTAAGTGGTTAAATTCAGGTGAATATACAAACTTAGTCTTAGCACTTTACTTATCAGGCTTTGATTTAGATGTAGAGATTGATCCAGAGTTTTTAAGAGAACTTGAAAGAGATGTTACATATGGTAATGTAACAAAATCAAGGTTAGAATTTATCTTAGACGCGAACATTTTATACGGATATACCGATAAATACGTAAATAACTATGAAGCGCAAGAACTTCTAGCGAACATCTTAAGTGATTTATTAAATAGCTTTGAATTAGGATTTGACTTTAATATTGATCCTGAGTTTTTAAGAGTGCCTCAAAACGCGATATTAGATAATAGATTAATAAAATCTGAATTCGTTCATTTATTAAGAGCGTTTAACTTATTAGAGCTTGATTCATTTGATGAACTATCAAACTTTGATCTTGATTATGTTCTTGATGTCTTAGGTAAAGAAAGAACACTTGAGATTGTTGATGAGTTATTATTATCTGAATGGGTATATGCAATATTAGGCAAAGCTATAGTAGATGAAGGCTTACTTGACTTACTGGCAGAACTTTCAACTGATTATTTAGAAGAGTTAACCGGAATACCTCATGAATTTATTAGTGATGACTTTGATTTATCTAATCCTAAATATGAACTATTAATATTATCAGGTAAATATGAAGGATATATTGAAAAAGAAGAAATTAAAGCGTTAGTTGGATTATTATTTGTTTATGATTGGTTTAATATAGAGTTTAGTGGATTAAGTGATCTTGATGAAATAGTATCTGATTTATTAGGATACAC
>CAZWRR010000110.1:0-2240 GCA_964635805.1 uncultured Staphylococcaceae bacterium | reverse complement strand
GTCTTCATTTATAGCAGGGATATTAACGTAAGTTAGAAGCCACGCACCAAAGTCGCTGCTAGTTTGAAACGCATCGTAATGCGCACTTTTCATCGGATCAAGAAACGTTGCTAGTTTCCCGGTGTTAAACAAAAAGACGGTGGGGACGTAACTGCTACTTTTCACAAGTACCGTACTTGCAGCAACACTGCCTCGAATCATTAAGATCGTAATATTTGTGTTTAATACATACTCTTCTAAAACCGGCGTAAAGCTCATGCAACCTTGACAACCGGGGTTATACATATATAACACAAACGATTCTTTGTTTGCAATAAGTGCATCATACTCTTCAACAGTAGTAACTTCAGTAAGCGCGGCTTCTTCGTAATACTTTGCACTTAAATTAAATTTTGTAATATTATTACAACCACTAAGTAAAAGCGGGAATAAAAGTAATGTTAATAACCGTTTAAAGCGCATGGTAATCCTCAAAATTTATTGGGTACGTTGGAATAAGTTCAAAGTCATAACTCACTTCGCCGTCTGCGTTCGTTTTTTTAACTTGCACGTTGTTTGGTCCTTCGTAATGCCAATAACAACCAACGTTATACACTTTATCTTTGTCGTAGCCAACACGGAGTAAAAACTCTTTCATCCACTGTGCATAGCCACCGCCACCGCACATTAAGAAAATGTTTTTTTCACGCGGAAACGCGTCGCTAATAATCGTTGTGCTTTCAACGTAATTTGGAATATATTCATTTGCCTCTTCGTCGTAACTAAATAATGTCGGACCGCTATAGCCTTCACCAATTTCGGGCGGCAGTTCGCCAAGTGGGGCGACGTATGGGTAACCAAACGACGTAAAACCTTGAATAAACCCACTCATAAAGCGATCACCACCGATAACCTCGTAGTTTGCAGGGTCTTCATGCATGCGCATATCGAAATACACTGTATCAGTGCGGTTTAAATGTTTATCAAGACTACTTTTTTTATTACGGTCACTTTTAGGGAACGTATTAATGTTTTTATCAATCCCAAACGTACTCCAAAACCCATCAATTACTTCGGGTTTTGGCAGCGGTCGCTCGCAGTTTGTTAAGAGCAAGAGCGGGAGCAATAAGAGCATATATTTTCGTTTGTTGTTCATAACTTTGCACCTCTTTCTTTATTATACAATAAAGCACACGTAAACATGCATTAAAAAGAACGATAAAGAAAAGGGTCGCGTTTACGACCCTTAAGTATACGTTTTACGTGCTTATTTACGCTTTAAGTCGTTTGCGTTTGTACGCTAAGACTGTGACTAAACTAATAAGTAAACCACTAACAAGAAGCGTTGCTTCAAGACTACCACGGCAGCCTTTGCTGCTTTCTTCGCTTGTTGGGGGTGTGCCTGGTTCGCTTACAGGTGGCACGCTTGTGCCTGGATCTTCGCTTGTCGAACCGTTACCGTCCCCATTACCTGGATCAGTATTATCAATATCAGTCGCTAATGCGTATTTTACTAAAATTGATTCAAGATGGACGTGGCGTCGTTCGCTCCCGCCTTCACTAATGTTTTTAAGTTCAACAACTTCGGCGGCTAGTTTCGTAAAGCTATTTGCGCCTGTTGTTTCATCAGCGTAACCACTGCCTTCAAATAAGACAGTGTCGTCTGCTGTGACACGGAACATTGCTTCATCTTGCTTCGCGGTCGTACTGCTATAAACAAATTCAAGCGCTGTAATTAAATAATCTTCAGCAATCGAAATAATTAACTGGTTGCCGTTCCCCGTACTATTAAAACCATAAATACGAATGTTGTTGTATAACCCAACGTTTGAATTAGCATCGTTTGTAATTGCTTTTAAACTTAGTGGGGAAATGGGTGAACCACCAAGCATTTCGGCGTGATACACTTTTTCGTTAACCATCGCTGCGCTAGTAGCTGGACTTACGAGTAAGTCTTGCATCCGGCGCGCAATTACTTCAATACTGTACGTTGCCGTTTTCGTAACACCACCACGTGTATACGCAACTTCAACATCATGAGTGCCAATGTCTTCGAGTGTAAACGTTACATCTTCAAAGTCTACAACAAAATCAAACACTGGTTCAAAAAGTGCTGGTTCACTGTCGTCATACGCTAATACTTTTAAACCTTCAAAGTTAAACGTTTCCCCAACTTGGAAAACTTTAGCAACGTCATCTGTGTTAATTGTGATTTTGTCGAGTGCACCAAATTCTTCACCTTCAAACCCGGTCCACTCAAT
>CAZWRR010000109.1:0-2269 GCA_964635805.1 uncultured Staphylococcaceae bacterium | reverse complement strand
GTCAGGGCTCCTCTCTACTGTAAGGGGGAGCCCTTCACACGTCAAGAGGACGTGGACTATCAGAAGACACAGAGTCTACCTGGGTCTTGGTTTAGGAGAAGGAATATAGTCATACCATAGGTGTGGTTATTCCAAGGAATGTAAACCGTTTGTAGAGGTTTTGGATGTAGGCAGTGTGCACTCTTGTTTGCATTCCAGCTGAAAAGATAGTTCGGATGGTACGATACGGATGTGGTATCCTATCTTCGTGTTAGGTGAAGATGTGTACGTGAGTGGGAACGCAGGACGCGTATAACCAGAGCATCAAGATTAACACCGTTGGACCGTGTACTGTAAGAAAGGATTACTCGTATGGCTATTTCAGGCACAACTGAATGTGCACGAATGGAAGAAAAGATCAGCAAGAAGAAGGCCATCCAGTTGTTTGATTCGGGCCTGCTCGATACGTTTGAGGTTGGAACCTTCAAAGGATTGTCAGCGATACATCACCATCTCTTCTGCGAAATCTACGATGTTGCAGGTACGCTTCGAACAGTGAATATATCAAAGGGCAGTTACCGCTTTGCTCCCGTCCTCTACCTCGAGGCAGCGTTTGTTATGATTGAGAACATGCCACAATTTACATTTGATGAGATCATTGAAAAGTATGTCGAGATGAATGTCGCCCATCCATTCAGGGACGGCAACGGGAGGAGCATGAAGATCTGGCTCGATCTCATGCTCAAAAGAGAGACAGGGCACGTTATAGATTGGAGCATGGTCGATAGGGATGATTATCTGCTTGCCATGGAACGGAGCCCTGTCAAGGATGTGGAGATCAAGGTATTGCTTCGCTCGGCTTGACCAACAGAATCACTGACCGCAAGATCTTCATGAAGAGCATTGATGCAAGAGCTACCACTATGAGGGGTGCAGTGCATTCAGGACAGAGGAGCTTTGAAGAGGGTAGGGGCAACGAATTGGGAAGGCCTGATGTGAAGATACGAACACTCAGCCCCCGCTCTGGTCTTGTATCACAACGAACCTGATGACTTCCTTGTGGCAAGGAAAGAGGTACCCTCTACAAGTTCTCCTTGTATACGTATGTAAATCACAGATAATGTAAACTTGACTTTAGTTTATTATTATCTTAAAATTCAGAGTATAGGTATGTATTTATTGTTAACAATAAACTGGAGATGATATGGCTGGCCTTGATTCAATCTTGCCGGAAGGGTTGCTCGTTAACAGGAAGTGGTTTACGCAGCAGGGGATCAGAGAGACAGCTGTGGACTATTACCTTCGATCAGGCAAGCTTGAAACAATCGTAAACGGGCTCTACAGGAAACCTGGTCCTCCTCTCAAATGGCAACATGTTGTGTATTCGCTTACTGTGCTTGGCTATGAAACCCATATCGGGCATATGGCGGCATTGGAGTATCACGGATACCAGCATTATGTACACTTGGGAGAGATTGGACCCATACGGTTATATAGTCCTCATTCGCTGCCATCATGGGTACAGCGACTAGACATAGATCCCGGGTACACTGTAATGAGACGCAATCCATTTGATGATAATACCGTTGGGGTGATAGAGGTACCGTTTGGTACCTGGGATTGGCCGATACGGTATTCTACACCTGAACGTGCGTTCATTGAATTGGCATCGACCATAGAAACCGAGGAAGAAATTATTCAAGCTGCCGATATGTTGGAAGGAGCGGCAAACCTACGGCCAAGGCTTATTCAGACATTATTGGAAGCGTGCAACAATATTAAAGGGAAACGGTTGTTCTTGTGGCTCGCTCGAAGTGTCGATCACTCCTGGTATCAGCATATCGATCTAACATGTATTGATCTGGGAGCAGGGAATCGACAGATCATTGCTGGAGGATATCTGGACAAGCAATTCTTGATTACAGTTCCAAGGAGTGTTCAACATGGACAAGAAGAGCCACTATTTTAAACAGGTTGATCTTTTGGTTCGGATTCTGCCTCTGATTGGAGAGTATCCCTGCTTTGCATTAAAGGGCGGGACGGCGATCAACCTGTTCTATCGTGACATGCCACGGCTGTCCGTAGATATTGATTTGACGTACCTCCCAATAGCTGAGCGTGATCGTTCTCTCGAGGATATAACAAAGAGTCTGAGAAGCTTGGGAGAGAGCATCTCCAAACGGATAACAGGAACAAAGAACCACTGGTAAGTGAATCTGAAGAGATGAGAACAGGGCAGAATTCTATCTTAGTCGGGCAACTTCACTCCAGATGTGAATGTATTGCCTCC
>CAZWRR010000108.1:0-2290 GCA_964635805.1 uncultured Staphylococcaceae bacterium | reverse complement strand
AGTGACGCGGCGCTTTACGTTAATGAATTTAATGTAACATACACTGATACAGGAAGCGTTAACGAAGTTAATTACCTTGGTTCAGGTGACGGTCTTTACCGGCTTAACCCAGAAACAAGCTTTGGCGAGCTTTACGAAGGGAAACAAGTAACCGTACCAGTTAACGTCAGGACAAGTAGCAGTGGCTATACAATACTCGCAACAAAAACATATACATACTATTCGTTTGATCATATTGAAGCTAATCAATATAGTTTTAACGACGTTAGTGAGTTTGCGTATACTGACCCCGTAGACCTTGCCGCGTTCTTTAACGCTTTTAAAACGTACCCGGCAAATTACGTCCCGATTGGTAGTTATAACTTTAGCCGAGCAAAAGATGTTTTTGGCAGCGATGCCCGACAAGTTTCGCATTACGACTGGACAACAGGCTACGCGACAAGTGTGCCGTGGCGTGGTGTTCCGGGCAAAAACTATCCATCGTACTTTGAATTAGACCTCGATCTTGATGGCGAATATTATTACGGTAGTCGCGGTGTCGGCCGCCTTGTTTGTTGGGAGTATGGTTTTGCAGCACAAGATTACGATTATTCTCCCGTTTGTGTTTACACTGATGACCATTATGAAACATTTCAAGAATACTTAAATACGGGCTACTTTGGTGAACGCTTTAATAGCGCGAGAAATCGCACTAATTACGTTTGGAGTGCGCCGATAACATTATAAAAAAACAAATTCAATAACACTTAAAGTGCCGAAACTGTGAAAAAGCGCATAAAAAAGTGTCTGAAATTGTGAAAAAACATCTTAAAAAACGCTTGAAATTGTGAAGACGTAGAATTTATACACTAAATAAACACATTTAAAGTTGTTGTAACGATACTTGCTTTTGTTTAGAAAAAGCGTTACAATGTTACTGGTGATAATATGAAAGAAGAAATCAAAAGCTATATCGCTAGTAACTATGAATTTAACACTCCACTTTTCACCCAAGATATTGTCGCGGCTTTTCCTCGTGTTAAGCAAGGGACAATCAGGCAAATATTACGCCGTTTGAAAAGTGAAGCTTTTTTAAAGCAGTATAGTGATGGTGTTTACTTTCGACCAAAGAAACAAGGCGTGATGAACAAAGCTTTTATTACAGCAGAACAAATAAGTAACGCGAAGTATCTTTTTAAGAATGGAGTAATCCAAGGTTATGAAACAGGAATTAATCTTGCGAATAAACTTGGTCTTACTACACAAACATCACCATTTAAAAAGATTATGTCGAATGCTGTATCAAACAAAGAACGGCAAGTTAAAATTGGTAACGCGACATATATTATTAACGCTCCAAGAATAAAAGTAACAGAAGAAAATTATAAGCTACTACAAATTCTTGATTTACTTGATGAATATGCTAAACATTTCAAAGAAAGTTTAGAACAACAAAAAGATATTTTAGTAAGTTACTTTAAAGATTCTCCGTTAAAGAAAAATGAAGTAGTAGATATCATCGAAAGTTATCCGCTTAAAACGCAAGTTGAGTTTTACAAAATCGGTGGTCTCGATGCTCTTACATAATAATCCAACTGTATTTAAAGAAATTGTTGAACTAGCAGCAGAAGACATCGGTTTACAACCTTTTCAAATTGAAAAAGATTATTTCGTTTCAGTTATTTTAAAAGAGTTAGCACAAGTTGAGAGTTTAAGTATTGTTTTTAAAGGCGGAACATCATTATCAAAATGTTATAACGTGATTAATCGTTTCTCTGAAGACATTGACTTAGCGGTAATGTTTGAAGGTGATAAATTAAGCGATAGTCACCGCAAAGTGTTAAAAAAAGAAATACTTAGAATCATTGAAACCTTGAACTTCACAATATTAAATGCAGAAAATATCCGCTCAAGAAGAGATTACAATAAATATGAAGTTAAGTATCTTAATCACTACGAAGCACATGAAACAATGGTGAAAGACATTTTAATTGAAACAATGCTTGTTTATAAGCCATATCCAGTCGTTGAACTTCCCGTAAGTAGCTACATTACAAAATATTTAGAAAAAGAAAAAAGGTTTGATCTAATCACTCAATTTGCGCTGGAGCCCTTTATGATGAAAGTTCAAACGATTAATCGGACATTTGTTGATAAAGTTTTTGCGCTTTGTGATTATCATTTACTTAAAACTTATCCACGTAACTCACGCCACCTTTATGATCTTCATCAAATTTGGCATAGTGAACATTTTGATATACAAGAAATCGAGGCCATGATGGCAAGTGTTATTAAAGATCGTCGGCGCTAC
>CAZWRR010000107.1:0-2290 GCA_964635805.1 uncultured Staphylococcaceae bacterium | reverse complement strand
ACAATATATTATAATAAGTTCTTTTTTACCCAATTGTATTTATTCATGATGCATCATTTTTGAAACGCAATCAGAAATTGCGTCTTAAAATGGAACGCTTTTTGCAACGCTCGCGATTGCGTTTCAAAATTTAAGCACAATCAGACATAAATTTACCAGAATTAACAAAATTAGCACTTTGATTTCGACAAAATCACGATACATGAAGAAGTAAAGATGACAAAACGTTTTTAAATAGCGGAAAAACGAAACGATCCGATATTATGTAAACAAAAGACGAAAAAAAGTATTGCAAATTAAGAAAAAAATGTATAATGAAGGTGAGAAAAGACAAAACAAAACAACGAAAAACAGACTCGGCCTTAACCTTGGAAAAAGTTAAGGTGACAAGTTGTTCGAGTTGGGGGGTAAAAAGGTGTCTCTTCTCATATAACGGTTAGATAAGGGGAAAATCTAACTGTTTTTTAATTATTTGTTGTCAAATAAATGTGGTTTGAGGACCACATTTTCCGGTTCAACATGGTGAACATTAATAAGATCAAGGAATTCTTGTCCGAAGTAGTCACGTGTTAGTTCATATGCAGTTTTATTGCCTTGTTTTTCGCGGATTAGCGCGTTGATATTTGAAAACATTAAATCAAGATTATCTTGCGTCAAATTATCGAAAGTTTTGCCTTTAGGAATGACGCGGCGGATTAAGCGATGATTGCTTTCAATTTCCGCGCGTTGATGGGATGCGTAGGGATCAGCAAAGAACGTTTTAGCAAATTGTTTAACTTCCCCCGTTGTCGGATCAACAGCGGATTCTAAAAGATGGATACGATCAAACTCAGTGCCTCGATCACTGACAATGATAGGGAACGCTTTTTGCCGAAGTACATAACCGAGCTTAGCCCGTAAGTCAAGGAGATGTTGATTAACGCTTTCAAAGCCGCGGTTAGAACAAAGGAAACCAAACATAAAACTAAATTTCGGAAAGAAAACAGTAAGAATTGCTTTTTTGTCGCGTTGTTTGCCGATGACAGAATCGACTTGGACATAATGCATACCTTCTTTGTAAGTATCAAGAAAATCCTCATAAGTTCGACCTAAAAGCACTTCAGGAATGCGCGAGCGACTGCGGTTTCGTTGATAAATTTTCTTCGGTGAAAAACGAACAGTCATGGGTAAATGATAATTACGAATAATTAGTTCCCCGCGGTTAATAAGATTACGAAGAGTTCGTTGTGTCACTTTGAAGTAGCCCGGATTACTCACATAAATATGATGCAGACTTTGCCCTTTTTGCATGCGTGGAAGTAAGAATAAATCTAATGCATGAAGTTCTTCATGGGTGAGTCTTGTTCCGCGACGGCTTTCTTTAAGCACTTTGCGTGAGCGTTCATGTGCGACTTCGGCATTGTAGTAGCAGTGAAGATAAGGACAGCTTCGTCGTTCTTTACAAACATTACAAACAAAGGGGAATTTAAGTAGGCTTTCACAAAATAATTCACCCTTATTTTTAAATTGCTTTAGGCGGCCTTTTTTAATGAAAGAATTGGTCTTTACTTCTCGATAAATACTTTGACGACTAAAACCGAGAAAACGAGCGATTTCTGTAACACCTTGACGATTATTGATTGCGACTTCAATGTAATTTCTTTGTCGTAAGGAAAAGTGTTTATTGCTGCCTTTATGTTTCTTCATTTTTAACCTCCTTTCTTTTGAGAAGAAACACCTATCTATATTGTAAAAAGAATTAAAACCTAAAGACAGTCTAAATTTAATTTAACTCTTAAAGAGTTGTCACCTTTACTTCTTCACGTATCTTTTCGACAAAATCATTATTTTAGCATTGACAACTGTCCCAATGGGGTATATAATGAAATTGAGGATGTTATATGGAAAAAAGTATTCAAACCGTACGTGAAAATCTTGGTTTAACGCAAGTCGAATTTGCGGACCTTGTAAATATTCCGGTGAAGTCAATTAGAAATTGGGAACAAAACATTAGAGTGCCTGCTAATTATATTATTGAACTTGTGCTTGATTATGTTTTACGTCTTAAGCACGATCAAGGGAACGTTTTGGAAGATTTTTACGTTCCGTCTTTTTTACAAATCAAGCTTAAGGTAAAAGAAGTTGCGGCCAGATATAACATTGAAAAAGTTTATTTATATGGATCATACGCAAAAGGAACACAAACTCCGGAAAGCGACATTGATTTTTATATGGTTTCAGATATAGATGATATTACGTATTTTGGTGTTATCGAAGAACTTCGAACATCACTAAATAAAAAAGTCGATCT
>CAZWRR010000106.1:0-2321 GCA_964635805.1 uncultured Staphylococcaceae bacterium | reverse complement strand
AACACTCTTGTTGAGCTTGCTACTCATCTTAATGATGTGTTTTAGCAGCAATTTATTTGCACAAATGACCGTAGAGATCGGAACAGGAACTTTGACTAACGGCGATACCGGATCACCTACTCCCTACGGCACTTGGTATAAGGCCTTTCGCCAACAATTTTTAATTTTAGCATCAGAATTGAACGATGAAGGCGCCGGCCCCGGAAGTATCAACTCTCTTGCTTTCAATGTACAAATGATGAACAACATCACCCCCATGAACAACTTTAGGATAAGGCTCAAACATACAAACCAAACCGCCTTAACCTCCACTTTCGAAACCGGCACTTATAATCAAGTTTTCCAAGCACCGAGCTTCATGCCTGTAGTTGGTTGGAACACACACAACTTTC
Source organism: uncultured Staphylococcaceae bacterium (assembly GCA_964635805.1). GTDB lineage: Bacteria > Bacillota_I > Bacilli_A > RFN20 > CAG-826 > UBA1361. The sequence continues at coordinate 1,929 of CAZWRR010000106.1, read as the reverse complement.
CTACACCCTTTATTTGGGATGGAACATCTAACCTTTTAGTAGAAATTGTAACAGATATGATCACCGGCTCTTATGCTCGAAATGCATCAGTCTATTATTCTGCTACGACCTTTAGCAGTAGCCTTCGTTTCCAAAGTGATTCATCAAATGGTAGCACGGGAACTACGGGCACTGTTCTTAGTAATCGCTCAAACATGAGATTAAGTATGTCTGCCTTAGATATTCTTGATATGGCGGCTTACTCGATTACCGGCTCCACTACTCCTTCCGTGAATAGTGAAGCAAGATATACTGTAAGGGTTCGCAACTTCTCTCCTGATCCGGTAAGCAACTACAGCGTTAAACTCCTCCTGGGTGATGATGAGATCGATAGCAGCCCCGGAATACTCTTAGATTCCATGGATTTTGAGGATTTTGAGTTTGATTGGACTCCCACGCAGACCGGTCCCGCCACGCTTTATGGAAAGGTGGAGATGCCCGGAGATGAAAACCCGCTTAACGACATCACGTCCGGCCTTGATGTGGTGGTGATGGAAGAGGGCCTTACGGTTGTTCAAATAGGCGATGGAACGGCAGTGAATACCGATATGGGATCCCCCGCCCCTTATGGCACTTATTTTAGAAACTTCCGTCAACAATATCTTATCAGGGCAGACGAGATTTACAACTTAGGCGCAGCTCCTGGAGATATTACTGCTTTGGCTTTTGATGTAAGTAATGTAAATACTTGCGGCCCTATGCCCAACTATCGTATCAAGCTAAAACAAACAAATCTGACTAGTTTGAACTCGACCTTTGAAACGGGAAATTATACCCAAGTATACCATTCTCCAAACTTCATGCCCACAATAGGTTGGAACGTGCACGCTTTCCAAACTCCCTTCTTCTGGGATGGTGCTTCAAACCTGCTTGTTGAGATTGTCACAGATATTGCTCCGGAAGTGGGCAGGAACGCATCCTCTCCATATCACTCTACTTCATTTAATAGCTCTCTTCGTTATCAAAGCGATACCATCCAAGCGGATGGCTATGCTACAGGAACTGTATCCTCAAATAGAAACAATATGCGCCTATTCATGGATATAGGTGATGTCGGCTCTCTTAGCGGCACAGTAAGAGCCAACGGCATGGGCCTCAGCGACGTTCTTATCACGGTTCAGGGCACATCCTTGAATCAGACAACTCGTCCAAACGGAACTTATAACTTCCCCGGAATACTCGCCGGTGAACATCAGGTTCGTGCGCATAAAGCTGGCTTTGAAAACCAAACTCTCCCTGTCACTATCGTCGGGGATGAAGAAAGTGTTCTCGATTTTGATATGAATATCTCCACTAACGTCCTTCTAACTGGCAGAGTGGTTGGCAGCGACGAGCCAACGATAGGATTGGTGGGCGCAGTAGTATCAATATCTGGTTTAACGAACTATCAAACAGTAACGAACGCCCAGGGTCAGTTTGGCTTCATGATTCAATCCGGCAATACTTATAGTTGGACTGTTTCCATGAACGGCTATCAGACCACACACGGCACAGTAGATGTTGGAAGCACAACGCATAATATGGGAGACATCATAGTTGAAGAACTCGCACTCCCGCCCACATCTGTAACTGCTACGTTAAACGCATCTGAAACAGCTGTTGATCTCGTTTGGAGTTCACAAATTAGAGCCGATGATGAAGAGAGTATTCTCACTAATCTTTCCGCCTCTCAAGATAACTACCGAGCTCCCATAGGATATCTGGCTTGGCGCTTGACTTCGGGACAAGAAAACAACGAAGATTCTTGGATAGAGCTAACCCCAAACCTCATCACTGAAACTACCCTTTCGGATCCATCATGGCCTACCCTGCCTGATGCCGTCTACAGATGGGCGGTGAAGACGGTCTATACAAACAACGTATTATCAGATCCGAGATTCTCAAATGCTA
>CAZWRR010000105.1:0-2362 GCA_964635805.1 uncultured Staphylococcaceae bacterium | reverse complement strand
AGCGGACTTCTAAAAGGTTCACTATTGCAAGCGCCACAAGAAGAAAATGAGACGACAAACAGTGGGGATGATTCATTAAATCTTAGTCGCATGCATGAAGCTTTTGCGATGCGGCGCATTGATGCAGTGATGAAAGACGAAAAAATCCGCACTGCTGTTATTTTTGAAAATGGTGATGATTTTATTAAGTTTGCGGTGTTACAAACACAGTCATTCGTGCAAACAATTGCGAACCAACTAAATGAATGGAAAAACTTGCCAACGACAAACGTGAATAAAGTTATTTTTATTTTTCCGCCAACGATTTTCCGGGCGCGCGCTAATGATACGTATGCGAACAACATCTTATGGGATTCATATTTTCATAACATCTTGCTTAGTGAAGATAAAGCCGTGTTTGAAATTAGAAATGCAACACTCGGTGAAACAAAAAACTTTTTAAACCGTTTTCGACTTTATGAAAAACTAAATGTGCAAATGGTGCATTTTCCTGAAATCGTTAAATCCTTACATGCATATAAGTACGCACAAAATTTAACTTATCGGCAATTAGAATATGACTTACGCGAAAATATTGTTCGCGCAAATGGCGTGTTAGATATTAATTATTGCCGCCGTCATTTTGCGTACAAACGTGAACATGATGTGTTTGGTGAACTTAACAAACTAATCGGGCTTGACAGTCTCAAACATGAAGTGAAGTTGTTAAAGAGCACGTATGAGCAAAACAAGAAAATCGGCAAACTGCGTGATGATTATACGTATGTCTCGCGGCTTAGTCTTAAGCGACCGACAAGTATTGAAAATACGTATAATTTGCATTATGCCTTAGTCGGCAACCCCGGTACGGGGAAAACAACGACGGCAAAGTTTATGGGTCGCATCATGAAAGCACTTAATTATTTGCCCTCTGGTCACTTAGTGGAAGTACGTCGTGATGAGCTAGTCGGCCAGTTTGTTGGTGAAACCGCAATTAAAACACAACAACAAATTGAAAAAGCAATGGGTGGCGTTTTGTTTATTGATGAAGCGTATGCACTTTATGTTCCCAATAGTGAACGTGATTATGGTCACGAGGCAATTAATACGCTTGTGGCAAACATGACGCAGTATGCCGGGCAATTCTCATTAGTGATCGCCGGATACAAAAATGAGATTAATAATATGATCGATAACGCAAACCCCGGGTTTAAACGGCGTTTTTCAAAAGTGATTGAACTTGAAGATTATACAGAAGAAGAGCTATTTAAAATCTATTTAAAAATGGCTGAAGAAAAGAAAATGCGCGGTGATGAATCGTTTAATGCCGCAATTAAGCTATATATTACGAATATAGTTCGGTTTAAGAAAAGTAATTTTGGTAACGCCGGCGAAATTGAAAATTTAATGAAAGCGATCGACCAAGCGTGGGCAAACAGTAACGGTAGTATAATTAAAATTAGCGGTGTTAATTATAAAAGACTTGAAAAAGATTCGTTGCCGGATATTGTGCGCTCACAACTTATTGATGAAGATGAAGATGTAAATGCATTACTAGACGCAGAGTTTGCTAATATTGTTGGACAAAATCATATCAAAGAATTAGTTCGCAAAATGTTTAATGCATTGCGCTACTCAAATGAACAAATAGCCCCAGGTCATTACGCATTTGTCGGCAATCCTGGTACGGGCAAAACAACCGTTGCGAAGTTATTTGGGAAGTTCTTTAAACTGATCAAATTATTACCCGAAAGTGATATTGTTGAAATCACTGGAAAAGATTTAATCGGTAAAGCGCCGGGCTATACAACAAAACTAATTGAACAGTCAATTGGCAAAGTTATTTTTATTGATGAAGCGTATTCGCTTGTACCAAGTAGTTTTGAAAACCCGTACGTTATTAATGAACTTGTCAAAGTAATGGAAGAAAGACGGAACGAAGTATGTTTGATTTTTGCTGGATATCATCGTGAGATGGAAACTTTTATTGATAGCAACTCTGGTTTTAAATCACGGATTAAACTATATGAGTTTTCCGATTATTCGCTTCCGGAATTAATGACATTACTTAATATCTTTTTGCGTGATGAAAAAATTGAGGCCACACCTGCATTTATCGAAGCGACCGAACAAATATTTGCAATATTAATTGCCAATCATAAAATTCAAGAAGGCAATGCCCGGATTTTACGGGAATATTTAAATGATGCAAACATTAATCGGAAGTCACGGGTAATCTCACAATACACAAAACCCGAATTTGCCCCGGCAGATGCCCATTTGCTTGCCGTTAGCGACATCGACAAACAATACCAACAATATTTAGAGAAGGAGATTAACTATTAGTAATCAAGTTAAATGATAACTCCAAGCTGAAATAATT
>CAZWRR010000104.1:0-2392 GCA_964635805.1 uncultured Staphylococcaceae bacterium | reverse complement strand
CTTACAACTTCTTGCCACGTAAAAGCTCCGACAACCGTAAGCAGGCTTTTCATTGTTGCCCCTTCACTTGTTAAAATAACGAACCGATTTATATAAATAATAAGCGCGCCGATCGCAATAAGGAAAATAATAAAGCCGCTTATAAGTAAGACATCAAAAATTAATTTCGTACCAAAGCCTACTTCTCTGTTGTACCAAAGTGATAAAAGTGCCGTAACAACGACATAAAAGCCAAGTACGAACCCTGTCGCACCTTTTGATGAATTTAATTTGATTTTATGTTGCATAATTAAGTCCTCTTTCTCTTTTCATTATAACAAAGTTATATTAATGTTTAAAAAAGGCTACTCATGCGATAAAGTAGCCTCAATTATTAAGTAAATTTACACTTATAAATTACGTTTTTTAAAACTCTAAGCGCATCGCAAAGAGCCGGAAGCGCGCGACACCACTCGTATTGAGTGTATTATGTTTGCTATCAATTTCAATGGTGTTCGTTGCTTCACTTAATTCAAACGTCATCCATTGTTTACAATCTTCTTTCAGTGCCTTTAAAAATTCAACACCTTCGGAATTTGTCACTAACGTTTGCTTATAAGGTGCTAATTGGACGTCACCATTTACAATTACGTCAGTATATTCTTGCCGTAATCCGTCTTGATCACCCCAGTCAGCAACTAAAAGCTCAACTTTCGTTACTTTAGCTTTCGTTGTAAAGTGGAGCGAGCCTGGCCCTTCGGTTTTAGCACCAAACTTAATGAGTCCGTGTTCACCAGAATAAGGGGCGCCACTACTACCGTTACCAGCGTAAGCTGCTTTCGTATAGAGGACATTAGTAATCATGCCGTTTGACTTTGGCCCAAGAAAACTAAGGGCACTAACTGTCGATAAGGTTACCGTGCCAAACTCAGCGTTTTTTGATAACTCTAAATCTGCAAAATCAAATTCAATAGGGGCAGGCGCTGCAATAACTTCAAGTAAAAGCGTTGCGCTAATGTGCGGGGCAACAGTGCTTTTCGCACTAATTGTTGTCGTACCAATACTTAAGCTTGTAATAACGCCCTCACTTACAGTTGCAACACTTTCGTTACTACTTGTCCACGTTGCACTTTGACTTGCCCCAAGCGGAAGTGCGTGCAAACTAAGTGTTTTTGTTTCACCAACATACATCGATGAGCCACCTTCACTTTGAATAGTTAACGCCGTGGGCACTAAGTCACCCTCAACAACTTCTAAATAGGCCGAGCCAATAACAGCGCGTCCATTGTATAGGTGGTTAGAAACAACGTTAATTGCTGTTAAACCGCTTGCAACACCAACGGCATATTCGCCACTAATGATGACAACATTTAAGTCGTCACTCGTAAAATATACGTCTTTTGCCGCATTACTTGGCGTAACGGTGTAATCAATTTTAATCCGTTCACCAACGGTTATTGTATCTTTAGCAAGATTTACACTAATGTTAGTTGGGGCCTTGCTTGGAGTGCACCCGGCTAATATTAGCGCGAAAAGTGGCATTAATAATCGTTTAGTTTTCATATTTACCTCCCTTTTATCCTACGACGGATAAAATTCGTTTTGTGCCCATTGTGGTAAGTAACCGACATAGTTACGAATTGGGAATACTTTCGTTTCATGGAGGCGTAAGTTTTCTTCACCAGTGACACGGTTTTCAAAGTCTTGCAGTTCTTCATTCCACACTGCTTGATCGTTACTTGCAACGTCATAATAACCGCGTTTTGTAGCTGAACCTTCAAACGTAAAGCCGTTTTCACCATGGGTAGAAAACTTCATTGTGCCGTTAATCGCATTCCAATACACGTTAAGGTTTTGGCTAATTTGTGGGATTTGGTAAATGCGTTCAATTGCTTGCGCTGCTGGGTGACCAGAAGCTCCGTTTAAGTTAGTCCGGTTTGTTGGACTTGGTTCAAGCGGTGTTTCGCGCCCAAATGTTTGGGCTTTACTTGCCGTAATTGCCACTGCTTTAGGATTAAGTTTATTCATGAGTGGTTGGCTATTACTACCGTGCGAGCCGTGGTGACTTGCCTTATAGAGCGTGACTTCTGGTAAATCTTCTTGACCAAGTAGTTTTGTTTCACTTGCCGTCGTTAAGTCGCCAGCCGTGAAAAATGAGAAGTCTTTATAATAAAATATTGTCGTTAAACTATTTGGATTACCAGCATTTGCCGTATCGGTTGTAACATAACTATCAGTATTTAAAACATCAACGTAAAAATCTTTCGTTAAATACCAACGACGAACGGCACCGTTTAAACCATTTGTCGAGTCAAAAGCAGTATAATAGTCACTACCATTTTTAATATATGAATTCACACGTTGTTTATATGAGGTTGTTGTTTTTGGTGCGCCGTAATCAACAATAAGCGAC
>CAZWRR010000103.1:0-2406 GCA_964635805.1 uncultured Staphylococcaceae bacterium | reverse complement strand
ACTCCCAACCTCTAGATTCGTAGTCTAGCACTCTATCCAGTTGAGCTATGAGCGCACCCAATAAGCATTATAAACAAAGCGTACAAAATTGCAAGGGTTTTTGCTAGTTATTGTTGTAACTTTGCCATTTTTGCATATAATTGTTTGCCTAATTCATTTGTAACATCTTTAAAATGCTCGGCAATGTCTTGGCGTTTCATCCCTGCTTCTTTTTTTGCAGTAACGTATTCTTTTTCACCAATGATAAGCGCATTTAAGTCTTTGCTGTAATAAATCGGATAAATCGGTAAGTCAATGTTGTGCGTGCGCATGTATTTTTCATGGAGCAAAACAAAGCCGCCGTTATAACTTGTTAACTCTTGATGATAGCCCGTCGTGCTATCTTCGGGGAAAATTAAAATGCTTACCCCTTTGTTTAGCACTTTCACACTATGTTTAATCGTGCTTTTAAGTTGGACGTCTTGATACGTTGGAATAAGTTGCATCCCACGATAAAGCATCCGGGAAATAAGCGCGAAAAGCGTGGCAATAATAAACGATTTAAATTTTTTATAGCCAAGTTTTTGCTGATAAAAGACATAATACAAATAGCGCCACCGACTCCGGTAGTTTCCAACCATTTCATGGGCGCCCCAAGGGACGATAAAAATGGGCATATATAAACTTAACGTCAGTGGTCCACTTGCGCCGCTATGATTACTAATATAAATCGCATTTGTATCGAGTGGTTCTTTGTTTAAATCTATAATTAATGGCCGCTTTTTAAAAAGCATGACGATTTTACGAACTGTGCGGAAAAACGGCCGATATGCTGTTTTAATTTTTCGTTTATCTAAATACATATTATTTAAACTCCTTTATGTCATGTCCTTCATTATGTAATAGCATGCGTTTAATGTTAAGTCCGCCGCCATAACCAACAAGTTGGTTGCTTTGGCCAACGACGCGGTGACATGGAATAAATAAGGAAAGCGGGTTGCTACCAACAGCACCACCAACTGCTTGCGCGCTCATTTTTAGTTGTCCGCGCTCTTTGGCGATACGCTTAGCAAGGGCGCCATACGTTGTAAGACTGCCAAACTCAAGTTCTAAAAGTAACTTCCATATCCGGTTTTGAAACGGCGTACCTTCGTAATAAAGCGGTGGTAAAAACCCTGGATCTTTCCCCGCGAAATAACAGTCAAGCCATTTCGCCGCCATGCTTAAAGCCGGTGTTTGTGGCGCAAGCGTCGCTTTTTCTAATAATTTATTATCAACTTCCGAACTAAAACTTGCATAGATTAAGTGGTCATTTTGACTAAACACATAAAAATCTTTGCCCGGCGCTTTATAAATAAAATACGTAATATTGTTGTTACCCATCATTCTTTCCTCTTCTTATTATAATACGTACACGTTTATTTTAAATCAACAAACATTTATAGCGCAAAATTACAATAATAAGAAACTCCATTTAGCGGATATGTTAAACTAAAGTTATGCAAAAACATAAACGTTTCTTACTCCCGCTCTTCGCCCTTTTCCCGCTCCTTTTAGCAAACGCCCCTTCACCGTGGCCGCAACCAAACCATTATGAAGATTTTACGTTTACAGCAATTACGCTTACGGAAGTTGAAGAATACTATGTTTATGCAACAACGATTACAAACACGGGCACCGGCTTTATCGATGCGCGCTTAAGTTACCTCCAAAATCATCCGTTTCACGGCCAAATCGATAGTCAAGCTTCACCGATTATCGTGCCCGGAGCAAGCTATCATTATGTCGTTTACAGTAAAACACTTACGTCCGTTGAAGGTTTAACTTTGCGTGTAGCAGCTTATGATGCAGAAATTGTTACAGAAATAACCGCTTTTACAATTACAAACAAAACAAAAACGACGTACGAAAGAATGCATGACGAAAACGTTGTTCAATATTATCTTTACGAGTTCAGTACGGAAGTAAATTACCCGGATGATGCTTATTATTATACGATGATTACGGCCTTTACTTATGAAGACGATGCGTATGCATATATGGACGAAAATTTAAACAATAACTATCCAAAATTTTATACGGAAGAAAATTTTGATCTAAACTTAATCGAAATCACAAACATTTACGTTGTTAAAGGCCGCAGCCGCGGTGGTGGCTATGGTGAGTTCTTATCGCTTATTGGCCGTTTCATTTTACTTGCGTTCGGCATCCAATTCATCGTTATTCCTGGGCTTGTTATCGGGCTTATCTTTGTAATACGCGCCCACAAAAAGAAACGCCGCCTGCGCTTGGAGCAAAAAGAAGAGAATAATAGTAGCGATTAATGCGTCACTTGCGCTTTTAATAACGCGCAGCGCATTAAACAAAAGACCAACACTAAGCGAAACACTATTCGCAATAAGGGCAAATACAAATGCCCTTATTTTT
>CAZWRR010000102.1:0-2474 GCA_964635805.1 uncultured Staphylococcaceae bacterium | reverse complement strand
ATAGCGCAGTTATTTCGCCCTCTTCCCACTCTGCTACAAAATTATTTTTCATCGAATTAAAAATTTTTTGTTTCTCAGGCGTGAAGTTCAAGTATGTTGGTTTTACATTAACGGGCGGTAAACTAACGTCGCTTTCCCCAAAAACGGCGATGTCTTTTATTGCCTCAATAATTTCTTCTTTTGCGCCTTTTTTCATCGACCAAAAATAATCTTTAAACTGATAAAAATAGGTGTTGCGAAAGTGATAAAAATTACCAGATAGTCTTTCCCCTTTGTCTAATAAATATATTTGCGACCAAATGTCCATCCAATTTTTTGGAACAGGTGTCCCACTTAATAAATAAATGCGTTGGTCTTTGACAAGCCTTGATAGTTCTTTGAACCGTTTTGTTTTGTGTGATTTGTATTCACTGCTTTCGTCAACGATAATAAAGTTATATTTCGAAAAATCTGAATTCTTCGCCAGCCATCCGACAAGATTGTTGGAGATGATTGTTATAGAAGAATTTTTTTCTGATATTATTTTTTTTCTTTTGTCTGCGTTTCCTTCCACTAATATAAAGTCTATAAAATTGAAGTTGTCCCATTTTTGTATTTCTTTTTGCCACACTTGGAACACCTTTCCAACTTGTGCCGGTAGAATGATAAGCGCGTTTATATTTTCAAGTTTTTCAAACATTAGATATTCAAGCAGAGAAAGCATAAGCGCTGTTTTGCCTACACCCATATCAAGAAAAACGGCATACGCTCTTTGTTCTTTTATGATTTCCAAAACTCTTTTTTGGGTTTCTGTTAAACTTATAAAATTATTTTTCATTTTCTATCATCTGCCTTGTTGCTTCTAAAAAGAAACGCGAATATTTATTTAATATTTCCGATTTTTCTTTTTCGGTTAAAGATATTTTTTTCTTGTCAATTTCACACGTGCTGTCGGATAACATAAACCTAAATGATTTGTCGGCGCACACCCACGATTTTTTCCCAAAAATTTCTATTTGCACATTATAATCATTTATTCCTTGTTCTTCTAATCTTTCGAACTTTGTGTTTGAACTTATCATTAAACCAATAATGTCTTCGGTCAATGTGTTGTTTGGGTCATTTGCTTGTGCATAAACGCAATAAAAATAATGTCGTTTTTCTGTTCCTTTGTAGTTTAAATATCGCGCGTGAAAAATATCGCCCGCCTTAATATTAGAATGGTAAGTCATCTTCGTTTACGTCCTCCTCTATGGCATTTCCATCTTTGTTTTCAAGCAAAACGGAACTAACTTGTGGCTCCGTTGTCGTGTTTTGTGTTCTTCTCCACACGTATTGTTGCCCTAAAATGCCTTGTCTTTCTCTGCAAGAATTATCTCTTTCAAAACCAAGTTTTCTAAACGATTGTTCGATTTGTTGCCGAATGTGATAATCTATTTGCGTGCGATTTTCGCGCATTGCTATCGCCCATATTTCCTTAACACTAAATGAGTTTCTTAAAAAACGATTAGCGGGTTTATAATTAGGGTCGTATGCATATCTATCGCGCCAATTTTCACGCAACTCTTCTATCGTTTGATTTGTCAAGAAAAATTTATCGGCGAAAAAATTATTTACATATTCTTCAACGTCTGGCATTGCTTCGTTTTCTACTGAACTGCCAGAGTTTTTTGTCGCCCACATTTTTGATAGTCTTTGGTCGAACGGCGCTGAAAAAGGATACCCAATATTATAATAATGTAGCGCCTCCGCCAGCACTTGATTTCTAATTTCTTCATTCCACATTTCTTTGTTGTATATATTCGCGCGGTGCATCGGTAAATGACTAATAAACGGCATTAAACGTCTTTCGTTTTCTGGGTCTTTTATAGCCGAAAAACTGTTTGTTGTTGCTAAAAAAACACAACTTCTTTTTACTTCAATAGCGCGCTTTCCATAAAACTCGCGATATTGGTCTGTTGTCGAAGTCATAAACGCTTTCAATGTTGCTTGTTCGTATTTTTTAATGTATTTATCGAACTCCGCGATTTCAACTATCGTTTTTCCTCTAATTAAGTCATAGCCCTCTTTTGAACCGATAGGCAATTCGCTGTCCATAAAGGAATTTCTTTGGTTGTCGATTTGTGTTAGGTCGCCGTTCCAATAAGGCGTTGCTAACGATTTTCCAAAAACTGATTTACCAATACCAACCGCGCCTATTAATAAAATAGAATAGTCGAATTTTGTCCCGGGTTTTAATATACGGGCAATGTGTCCTACAAGCCATTTTTTTGTTGCTTCTCTTGTAAAAGGGTCGTCATCAACCGCGAAAAGTTTAACAAACAATTTTTCACAACGCGGTATTCCGTCCCACTCTGGCAAATCGCTAATAAATTTTTTTATATAATTAATTCTTTTTTTATACGCGACTACATATAATTCGTCATAAATTAATTCTTTTCCCTCAATGCGATAAGGTGGTCTTCTAAAATGAGTTCTAATGTGAATGTCATCCC
>CAZWRR010000101.1:0-2485 GCA_964635805.1 uncultured Staphylococcaceae bacterium | reverse complement strand
AGATCTCACATCGCCATTCGTTGATTCGAGTGTCCCCTTTGTACTAATTTCGATTGCGATCATGTTAATCATTAGTTTTTTGTTCACGCGTTTTACAAAACCATTACGCCTTCCTAACGTTACTGCTTATATATTAGCTGGTGTACTTTTAGGGCCAGTAATGCGACTTATTTTTCAAGGCGACGGACTTATTCCGCAGCAAATGATTGATGGAATGAGTTTCATTACTGACTTAGCGCTTGCGTTTATCGCTTTTGGCGTTGGTCGCTTTTTCAAGTTTGATGTTCTTAAAAAAAGTGGCGCAAAAATTATTATTATTACGCTTTTTGAAAGTTTAATGGCGGCTTTACTCGTTTTTGTTGTTTTAACCGTTGCGTTTCCACAGTTAGGTTTTGATTTAATTTTATTGCTTGCGGCAATTGCAAGTGCAACGGCGCCCGCTTCAACAATGATGACGATTCGCCAAACGAAAGCAAAAGGAGACTTTGTTAATACGATTTTACAAGTTGTGTCGCTTGATGATGCAATTTCGCTTCTCCTTTTTAGTATTGCCATCGCTGTTATTACAAGTCGTGAATCACCTGGTGGTCTTGATTTTATGGGCATTTTGATTCCGATTTTACTAAACTTAGCACTCGTCGCTGTTGGTTTCTTCTTAGGGTGGTTTTTAAAAGTTGTAACGCCAAAGAAACGGACGAAAGACAATCGTCTTATTATTACGATTGCGATTTTAGCGGGCTTTAGTGGTGTAAGTGCACTCTTCGACATTTCACCGCTTTTAGGCGTGATGGCGATGGGGATGGCGTACACAAACTTTGCGGAAGACGAAAGTTTATTCCGGCAAGTCGACCAATTTAGTCCGCCGATTCTCACGTTTTTCTTTGTGCTTTCTGGGATGCGACTCCAATTAAACATGCTCGTTGAAATTGGCATTGTTGGTGTCGTTTACTTTATCGTTCGTATTATTGGTAAGTATGCCGGCGCTTCGCTAGGTAGCGTCGTCGCGCGCAGCACGGAAAACAATAAAAAGTATCTTGGGCTTGCGCTCATCCCGCAAGCGGGGGTTTCGCTTGGCCTTGCCGCTCTAGGGAGCCGGATCTTACTAAACGCGGCAACCGGTGCGGTTGATCCACTGCACGCTTTAGAACTTGAAAAAATGGCAGCGATGCTTACAACAATTATTGTTTCAAGTGGGGTGCTTTATGAAATCTTTGGACCGCCAAGTGCGAAACTTTCACTTTACTTAACAAAGTCGTACACAACCGAAAAAACGGTCGACATTATTGGTCCCACACCACTCCAAGTTAGCGCAAGCAGTGGTAGTAGCGTTGAAGTTATTACTAGTGGCGAAGTAAGTAACACTGAAAACACAGAAAATTAACTTAAAAATATGCACAATTAAAGTGGAGAAAAATTATTATCTCCGCTTTTTTTTGTGCTACAATTAAAACAATGCAAAACGCGAATCTTGACTTACAATACTTACAAACACTTTATGAAAACGATGCGCTTGAACCGCTTGTTAATTTAACAAAGAAAAGTAAACATCCAGCGGTAATGTTTTTTTATTTAAAAGCACTTTTAAAGCTTGGTGAATTTGGACTTGCACTTAGTTATATTGAGGAGCATAGTATTTTGCTTTATGAGTACGACGCACTAAGTTTAATGCAAATGCATATCGACATTTTACTTGAAGAAGCACGCTTTGATTACGCGATAAATATGCTTAAAATGTACGAAGACTATCCGTATTTCTCGCAAGAAGCAAATGATCTTATTAAAGAGCTTCAAGCAAAAGTAAACGCAAAACGCAGTAATTCAACGAAAAAGCGCGAATTAACAATTAAAGACTTAAAGACACGTCTTAATCATGAAAACATTGATTTGTTTGTTAGCGCACTCGTTTACATCATTAATGAAAAAGAACCGCTCTATTTTGATTTACTGCGGCCACTTTTACTGGAAGAATATAATACCGGGCGCAAATCACTTGTGATTATTCATTTGCTCCGTAGTGAAATTGATAGTGATTTTGAAATTTGGCGTTACGGCACTGTGTACACTGTAAATTTTAATAAAGTTAGTAAAACCTTTTATGAATACAATGCCCGCTTCGCCACGCTTTTCCCTAAAGAAGTGTATATCGCTAATGACGTTACACTCGAACGCGCAATTTGGTCCGTGTTTTTCCGCCACCGTGTCCATACATTCCCACTTGAAATTGCTCTTGAAGATGAACCGTTTTTAATTAAGTACTACCATTACATTGCGCTTAATATGATTGGTAATCCCCACACATTAGAACAATACGCAGCCGAATACAGTTTAGCGCTTGATGAGCTCCCCAAATATCGAAATAAGTATCATTTGCACGTATTACGGTTTTAAAAAAGCGACTTTTTATGTTTTTGTAGTTACTATTCTTTATGAATAGTCTTTTTTTTAGTATAATAATCAAGATTAAAGGAGATCAAGATGAAATTAC
>CAZWRR010000100.1:0-2537 GCA_964635805.1 uncultured Staphylococcaceae bacterium | reverse complement strand
TTTAAGAAAGCGTTCAGGTTTATTTTTTGCGGCTTTCATACACTTGTTGGAGTTCCTTATTGTAGTTTTCAAAGTGCTTCGTAATGTCGCTAATGTTGTCAGAGGTGGACTTGTCTTCATCCCAAAGCGTATTTATATCCGTCTTTTTACCAATGATCATATGTGCGCGCTCAAACATTTTATAATTGCCGCTTAAATAAACGCTTAAAACACGCGCACCACTGCGTGAAGCAAGGACGGCAAAGTTTTCTTTAAATGGTTCATCGTTGTCCGGTGAAAACTTACTTTGCGGGAAAACTAAAACTGTTTTACCTTTACGCAGAAGCTTTTCACTGCGCTCAATCCAATTAACATCTTTTTGGTTGCGATTTACACGAAGCCCACCGATCGAATTTACCCACCACCCTAAGAGCGGCTTTTTATAAATAAATTCGCCCGCCACAAAATACACAGTGCGGAAGTAAAAAGCGTAAATTATAAATGGGACGTCGTATTGTGAAAAATGGTTAGCAACGATAATTGTTCCTTTTGCCTTGGGCCGCTTCGCCCCTTTTTCGGCCATGCGGATTTTCGGGCGATAAAAAATAAGCACAATCGGCCAAAATGTTAGTTTGAAAAACCACAGCATTAAGTAACTCATACGTTATCCTCGTGCTGCGCCTTAATAAGCGCGGCAAATTCATTAATAGTGCGCGGCAGCGGATCAAAGGCCGCATATAAATCAAAGCCGTCTGTTATATGAAAATAGCCGTTAATATCGTTTAAAATAACCGAATAATCAAAACTACTTACACCAAGTTCTAAAAATAAGTCAGCGTCATGGCTTAATGGTTGTTTAATGCTTAGCACTGCTTTAATAATCCGTTCAACGTGGAGTAACGTTGAATCAAAACCGTTCGTAAAGCTACTTTTAATTTCATCAAGCTCTGCTAAATCAAAAACAGCAAGTTTGTTTGCTTTAATATCCCGGAGTATCTCGCGGTAATTAATCATTTTAAGTCCGGCGCGCAGCGGCGTTTCTGTATACATTATTTTTGTAATCTTTTGTTGCTGCAGTAACGCATTTGTGCGCACTTCATGTTTCGCTAGTGTCACAACTTCCGCACTCATTTCCGCCGTACTAAACAAAAAGACAATATTGTTATCAAACGGTAAAAAGCAATATTGATCAACGAGCTCAAACCCGTAGTTAAGTGCTTGTAATGCATTTAAATTGTAATTTTCACCGTTATTAAGCGTGACGATTTCATCGCTGCGCGCCACAAAGCTGTAAACACCGTTATTAACTACGCACACGTCATTAGTGACGAAAAAATCATGCACATTATCTGCTTGCGTATCGGCGCGCACATGTAAGACACCTGCTTCATCGAGTTTATACTCTACTCCCGGCAGCGGGGTGCCAATATTTGGTTCAAGGCGCCCGAAAATATCGTTACGCAAATTAATGCTCGTAATCCCCACTTCGGTCGCGCCGTAACCGGTAATTAAGTCGTAACCGATACCGTTAAAGATTTTAAGTGTTTCCGCATCAATCGTCGCCCCGCCGGCAATAAGCATTGCAATATCGTAACCAAATGTTTTTTGAATAATACTGTCAAACTTCCGGCGAATAAAATAGCGGTTAATGCGTGGAAACTTCGTTTGCACCGCAATCGATTTATCTAACCCAGCATAAAACAAGTCTTCCATATTTTGCTTTTTAACTTCTTTAGAGATTTCCGCCGCCACAACTTTAAAAAGCGCCGGTACGCCAAAAATATGTGTAACTTTATACCGGCGGATGTTACCAAGTGGGTCATTTAAGATGTCGTCAATAAACAAAAATGGCATCCCAAAAAACGCAAACCAAAAATACACAGTAAAGAGTCCGAAAATATGATAAAGCGGTAAAAGCACGATATGTTTAATATGCTTTTTACTAAGCATTTGCGGCACTTCTTTAACGATATACGGCGTTTTGTTAATAAAAGCAGCGACACGTTTGCCGCTATAAGAACAGTAATGAACGTTACCAGTTGTCCCGGTTGTCATTAAGATAATTTCGTCACTTGCTTCGTGATAAGCGAAGTTTGTCGGCGGCAATTCATGCATCACACGTTTGTAGAGCGCTTTCGCACTTTCATTATCATAAACACGAACGATCTCTAAGTCATTAATAATTTTATCAATTTGTTTTTCATTAAATTCGACATTAAGTAAAACGGGAACATTTCCCGAAAGAATAATGCCCCAAAACATCACAATAAACATGTACGAGTTACGCATTTTAATACCAATGCGTGCCCGGCGGTGTTTTGTTTTAAGAATTACGGCGGTATTAAGTGCGAGCCGCTTCATTTCCCAGTAACTTACTTTTTGTACGAAGATCCGATCATTAATTTGCTCGCAAAAAAGCTTGCCGTTTTGGTCATGAATTAACCGAAACAAATCCGCAAAAGTTTGCGGCACACTATTTAGTGCTTTTAAACGAGTTTTAATTAAGTGGGAAAAGCGTAAATACATTTATTCAGTGACGCGATAAAAATTACTATTAA
>CAZWRR010000099.1:0-2651 GCA_964635805.1 uncultured Staphylococcaceae bacterium | reverse complement strand
ATCCCCCTCCCTCCCCTTCCTGTCCAAGAAGAGATAGTACGGATCCTTGATGCCTTTACTGAGCTTGAATCTGAGCTTGAATCCGAACTTGCGGCACGAAAAAAACAATATGAGTACTATCGAGACTACCTCTTAACTTTTGGCGATAAGGAGAGAGAGAGAGAGAGAGAGAGAGAGAGAGAGAGCAGCATGGGTAGCGCTGGGCGAAATAGGTCGAGTAGCGATGTGTAAACGAATCATGAAAACTCAAACGTCTTCCGAAGGTGATGTGCCATTTTATAAGATTGGCACTTTCGGGAGATCCCCTAATGCGTTCATTTCTAATGAAATCTACGAGCAGTATAAACGTGATTACTCCTTCCCACGGAAGGGTGATGTGTTGATTTCAGCAGCAGGTACTATAGGAAAGACGGTCATTTATGACGGTGAACCCGCTTATTATCAAGACTCAAATATCGTATGGCTCAAACACGACGAGAGCCGAGTGTTAAACAAGTATTTGTATTATTGTTACCAACTTTCACCGTGGCAAGTTTCAACGGGTGGTACGATTGACCGGTTGTACAATGATGATATTTCAAAGGCTCAAATCCCCCTCCCTTCCCTCTCCGAACAACAACGCATCGTCTCCATCCTCGACAAGTTCGATGCGCTTGTGAATGATATCAGTATTGGTCTTCCTGCTGAGATTGAAGCAAGAAGAAAGCAATATGAGTACTATAGAGACAAGCTGCTGACCTTCAAGAGAAAGGAGAGTTGAGGATGACTACGTACAATCTTGTGCTTTCCACTGATGAGTCTACTGTTGTTGCTGAGTATGTCGCCCAACCCTACCGTGCCGCTGATTACCAAAGCGAAGCAAGCCTGGAGCGAGCCTTCCTCCATGGACTTAGAGAACAAGGGTATGAATACCTCTCCATCAACAATGAACAGGACCTTATCAAGAACCTGAGAAAGCAACTTGAGGTTGTCAACAAATACAAATTCTCTGACAGTGAGTGGGAAGCCTTCTTCAATGGAATCCTTGCCAACAAGAATGAGGGGATAATCGAGAAGACCAAGAAGATACAAACCGACCATATCCAAAACCTCATCAGAGATGATGGCTCCACCTTCAACATTCGCCTCATCGACAAGAACAACATCCACAACAACACGGTCCAGGTCCTCAATCAATACGAACATACTGAGGGGACACGACCCAATCGCTACGATGTAACCGTCCTTGTCAACGGCTTTCCCCTGGTCCATGTAGAGCTCAAACGGAGAGGCATCCCCATCAGGGAAGCGTTCAACCAGATCTACCGGTACCAACGGGAGAGTTTTTGGGCTGGCTGTGGATTGTATGAGTACATCCAGATCTTCGTCATCTCCAATGGAACGAACACCAAGTATTACTCCAATACGACCAGAGACCAGCACATCAATGAAAGTCGGGGATCACGAACGAACAAGGGCAAGAAGACCAGCCACAGCTTCTCCTTCACCAGCTACTGGGCCGATGCAAAGAATAAGATCATCCCCGACCTTGTCGATTTCACCAAAACCTTCTTCTCCAAGCACACCCTGCTGAATGTTCTCACCAAGTATTGCGTACTCACCTCTGAGGATCTCCTGCTCGTCATGAGGCCGTATCAGATCGCGGCAACCGAGCGAATACTCAACCGCATTGAGGTGGCGCACAACCACAAGTGGGCCGGGACCATCGACGGTGGAGGATATATCTGGCACACCACCGGTTCAGGAAAGACGCTGACCAGTTTCAAGGCTGCCCAGCTCATCACCCAACTCCCCTATATCACGAAGGTGCTCTTCGTCGTCGATAGAAAGGATTTGGACTACCAGACGATGAGGGAATACGATCGATTCCAGAAGGGAGCTGCCAACAGCAATACCTCTACACGAATCCTCAAAAGCCAACTGGAGAATAACGAAGCAAAAATCATCATCACCACAATCCAGAAGCTTGACAGATTCATCACCCAGCAACCAGGACACCCAATCTACCGGGAACACCTGGTGCTGGTCTTTGATGAGTGCCATAGATCCCAGTTTGGCGATATGCATACCCGAATCGTGAAGAACTTCAAGAACTACCACCTCTTCGGGTTCACTGGCACCCCGATATTCCCACTCAACTCCCCTACCGGCGGTAATCCCCATAGACGCACCACCGAGCAGGCGTTTGGTGAGAAACTTCATACGTATACCATTGTCGATGCCATCACAGATGCCAACGTCCTCCCCTTCAGGATCGACTACGTCAACACCATCAAAGAACGTGATGGCATCATAGACGCCCAGGTCCCGGCAATCGACAACGAGAAGCTGCTGGGCAATCCCAAGCGCATCAGTGAGGTGACGAAGTACATCATCACCCACTTCGATCAGAAGACCAAACGCAGTCAGCACTATTCGCTCAAGGGGAGGCGGATCGCAGGCTTCAATTCAATCTTCGCAGTCTCCTCCATCCCGATGGCGATGAAGTACTACACGGAGTTCAGAGAGCAACTCGATGAACTCAACAGGGACTTGAAGGTTGCCACCATCTACAGTTTCAGCCCGAATGAGGATGATCCTGATGAGATCTTTGGTGATGAGTCGTTGGATACCAGCGCCCTGGACAAGAGTTCCAGAGATTTCCTCGATGC
>CAZWRR010000098.1:0-2707 GCA_964635805.1 uncultured Staphylococcaceae bacterium | reverse complement strand
AGTAAAAGAAAAAGAGGCCGCTAAGATTTTATGGGTTTCTTAACAGCCCCTTTTTTACTAAACTCATGTTAAAAATTACATATTAGTTTATAATATATACAAGAGGTGTTTATGTACGATGTAACAATTATCGGCGCTGGGGTAATCGGCGCACTTATTAGCTACGAGCTAGCTAAATTTAATGTAAAAGTTTTACTTGTCGATAAGGAAAACGATGTTGGCAACGCAACAACTGCGGCAAATAGTGCAATTATTCACGCCGGTTACGA
Source organism: uncultured Staphylococcaceae bacterium (assembly GCA_964635805.1). GTDB lineage: Bacteria > Bacillota_I > Bacilli_A > RFN20 > CAG-826 > UBA1361. Next base: position 2,438 of record CAZWRR010000098.1, on the reverse strand, counting down.
TCCGCTTCCTGGATCAAACAAAGCGAAGTTTAATGTGCGTGCTGTCCCACTTTTTAAACAACTTTGCGAAGATTTAGATGTTGAGTTTAAACGCGTTGGTTCACTTTTAGTCGCCCGAAGTGTTGACGAGATGAGCCACATTTATGCGCTTGAAGAACGCGCAAAAATAAATGGCGTTACCGTTAAAGTCTTAGATAAAGCGAGCACACTTGCGCTTGAACCAAATTTAACAACAGCAACAGTTGGAGCGCTTTATGCACCAACAGCGGGCATTATTAATCCGTTTGAACTAACGGCGCACGCTATTGAGAACGCCTTAAATCACGGCGCAGAGTTAAAACTAAACGCCGCGGTAAGTAATATTACAAAAACCGCAAATGGTTTTAAAGTTACGTTACCAAATGAAACAATAGACACAAAAGTAATTATTAATGCCGCTGGTGTTTACGCTGACGAAATTACGAATTTAGTAAGTGAAGCGCACTATAAAATAACAACGCGGAAAGGTAGCTATTTTGTACTTGATAAGCTCGCTAAACCGCTTGTTAACCGCATTATTTTCCCACTTCCGAACGCTTTTAGTAAAGGGATACTTGTCGTGCCTACAACTGCAGGCAACACACTTATTGGCCCCACAAGCGAGCAAATTATGAGTAAAGAAGACATTGGTACAGATGAAGAAACGTTAAACAAAATTAAAGCACACGCAAATGAATTAATCGCAAACATTCCGTTTCACAAAACAATTCGCACTTTTAGTGGTTTACGCGCAACAAGTACGACCGGTGACTTCGTCATTGAACATGATCCGCATGTAAACGGATTAATTAACGTCGCCGGTATTGAGTCGCCCGGCTTAGCAAGTGCGCCAGCAATTGCAGCTTACGTTGTTAATGACTTAGTTGCTAGTTTATTGCCACTAGGCAAAAAAGCAAACTATGACCCAACAATTAGAAAGCGCGTTCGGAGTGCAAACATGTCTGCAAACGAACTTGCCGAACTTGCAAAGAGCGATAAAAACTACGCAGAAATTATTTGTAATTGTGAACACGTGACGAAAGCAGAAATTATTGACTTACTAAGTCGCCCGATCCCAATTACAAGTGTTAAAGCAATTAAAAAACGGTTACGCGCTGGCTTTGGCATGTGTCAAGGCGGTTTTTGTACACCGCGTGTCATTAAAATTATGGCTGAATATTACGGTATTCCGTGTACGGATATACTTTATGACGACCTAGAAAGCAATATTATTATCGATGAATAACAAACATTATGATGTCATTATTATTGGTGGCGGCGCTGCCGGTATTGGTGCGGCGATTGCTTTGCACAAAGCGGAAGCGGGATCAATTTTAATTATTGAAAAAGAACAAGAACTTGGCGGCATATTACTGCAATGCATTCACGATGGTTTTGGTCTTAATCAGTACGGTAAAGAATTAAACGGACCAGAATACGCATATTTTCTTGAACAAGAGTTAAGAAAACTTGATGTACGCATTTTACTTAATGCAACCGTTACGGAATTAACAAGTAAACGACAAGTAGTTGTGCATGCTTCTAACATCGGTATTTTAAAGTACGACGCGAAAGCTGTTGTCTTAACAACAGGCTCGTACGAACGAAGTGCGGGGGCGATTAATTTACCCGGAGAACGAAGTGCGGGTATTTATACAGCGGGGCAAGCACAATATTTAATTAATAAATACGGTTCAAAGCTTGGTAATACCGCCTTTATTGTCGGCTCAGGTGATATTGGGTTAATTATGGCGAGGCGGCTTACACTGACGGGGGTTAACGTCGTTGGTGTTAGTGAAATTATGCCGTATTCAAGCGGATTAAACCGCAACATTGCCCAATGTCTTGATGACTTTAATATACCGCTTTATTTGTCGCATAAAGTACTTGATGTCCGTGGCAGTCCGCGTATTAACGAAATTGTCATTGGTGAAACCGGTGTGGACGGGGCATTAATTGCCGGTAGCGAAAAAACGTTTGCAGTTGATACACTGTTACTTGCCGTTGGCTTAATTCCACTTTTAAGTTTACTCGAGCCACTTAACGTTAAACTTAAAAACGAACGCCAAGTGTACGTTAATAATTTTTATCAATCAAGCGTACCGTGGCTTTTTGTTGCGGGTAACGCGCTTCATATTCACGATTTAGCCGACGAAGCATATGCTGAAGGCGAAGAAGCAGGCATTGGTGTTGCGCGTTTTTTACAAGGCGACTTAGCGGTTAAAAGTGAGCTTGACGTTAATGCTGGGCACGCCATTAGTTTTGTAATCCCTAACTTTATTGCCCTTAAACCAGAAAGTAACGTCACTAAACTTAAATTCCGTGTACGGAAGCCACTGGAAAATAAGTTTATTTTAATTAAGCAAGGCGTAACAGTAATTGCGCGAAAATTTTATCAATTTTTATTCCCTAGTGAATTA
>CAZWRR010000097.1:0-2797 GCA_964635805.1 uncultured Staphylococcaceae bacterium | reverse complement strand
CCCATTTTGCGGACACTTCGCAACGAAAATTCGCTGCCAATACTAAAAGCGATAAACGCTAAAGCGATTTGGCTAATAAAGTTTAAGTTCGCGTTTTCTGCGGGGGTAATTACGCCTTCAAATCCTTTAAAAATAATACCCATTGATGGGCCAAGTAGTAGCCCCAGTACTAAAAAGCCGCTCACGTTTGGTAGTTTTAATTTGCGGGCAATTAGTGCCCCAATAAAACCAATTACAAGCACAAGCGCGATTTTAAATAAGTATAAACTAATAATGTCCATGTATTCCTCCCTCTAAATTAAAAAACGCACTTAACATACGCTTAATAACTCCTATGAGGTTAGCTGTCGGGTTCAGAACATTAAGTATCCTGTCAAAACTGATTCACCCCACGAATTGGGTCCCCCACCGTGAAAGTTCGGAGTATCTAAATTTTAGGAAACAATACGTTGAATGTCAATGCTAACAATAAACTTTACCGCTTTATTAACGTAATAATACGTTATTGCACGTTAAAAACGTAGTAACTATGAATTAAGGCATATTTATTTATAGTAGTGGTTGTACTAAGTTACGCGGCAGCAGGTTCTTTTTTCGGCCGTTTCGGCTTAATGATTTTTTCTTTAACTTCTTCCTTGATTGCTTCAATTACACGAGCTTGCTCTTCTTCGCTCTCAAGTAACTCAACGTCATCAAGCAAGTTTTGCAGTTGATATTCTTTGACTAAATACCGTTTTGTTTGATAGCCAATAATAATTGTTAGTGTCGCGTTAACCGCAAATTGGATACCTGACTCAAGCGCCGTGCCAGCGATGCCGCCGACAACGCTACCAATCGCACTTGTAATAACATTACCGCTTTGTGAAGCTTTATCAAAAGCGCCCATAATGCTTGAACCAACACTTTTACCGATGCCGCTTGTTGTGCTGCTTACACCATAGGCAATTAGTGAATTTATTAAGACATTTTTATATATTTTTGCCATTTGTGTTTCAGTTGGACGATACCCATAAAGAAAAACGATATCTTTAATTAAATTTAGTTCATAAATTAGCATGAGGACGGTATCAAGTGCTTGTGATTGCGATAAAGCCGTAGCTAAACCAACATTAACCGCGCTTTTTCGAATTATTTTATCTGCAGATTTTTTAACGTCAGTTGTGTAAATCTCTGTTAAAACTTGTTTAAGTTGTTTGTCGTCTTTTTTATGACGCGCCACTGCGAGTTTGCCGATATTTTTTTCGGTGTACCAATTAATTTCTTCGGTTTGATACGTAATATCAATCATTTTGTCCGCTAGTTGTTCGCGTAATTGTTTGTTGTGGCGCTGCGCTTTTGTTGCTGTGGCGACGTTAACATTAGTTTGAAATGACTGCATATTTTTAAGTTTTAAAACAGGCACTAAGTAGCCAAAGACAAAAACAAGCAAAGCGCCAGCAATACCAGCATAGCCGGCGTATTCGTGTATTTCAAAAAGGCGAACTACGACAAAAAAGAGCGCAACAAGTAACACAACTGCAAGTGCAACTGTAAATATTTTTAGAAATGATTTTGCCGCTTTAACGTTTTCAACGTTAGAATTTTTGCGCTGATATTCTTCGAGCGTAATTTTTGTTTGTGTTTGTTCTTTTTTCATAAGCGCCTCTTTTCACTAGTTATTTGTATGTATAAATTATAACATAGTGACGTTTTTGTTTTTTTGTTTAAACGATTTATCTCTTTTTGGAAAAATCCTTTTAACGCTGATGATTTTAGATAGCGATTACATAGTAATCATGATTTAGTGAATATTGTGTTGTATTTGGTAAAATTAAGAGACGAAACAATTAAACAATGGTAGGTGTCATTATGAATAGATTATTTAAAACGACATTAATGGTTGCATTGCTTACGCTTATTACGTCGTGCGTAATCGATTTAGGCAGCATGAACGGTTCAAATAGTGGCGAACAAGTTAGTAGCGGTGATTCGCTTACTAGCTCCGATCCAAGTTCTGACCCAAGTTCTGAAGTTAGTTCAAGTGAAGAAATTATTATCGATCTTGATGATTTACTCGCAAGTATTACTGTTGGTTTTACCCATAACGATAACGACTTTGATTACGTTACCGCAGACATTACACTTGTAAACACCGTAGATCCACATAATCTTGTTGAAGTAACGTGGAGTAGCAGTGAAACAAACATTATTAGTAATGCGGGTGTTGTCGTGCTCCCAGAAACGGATACGGACGTCGTGCTTACGGTTGTGCTCGAATACGAAGAAGAAACACGCGAACGTGATTTTACGTTGACAGTTAAAGGGCGCGAGCATTTTTATATTTATATTGACGATGAACCGCTTTTTAACGGCGTACCGAATACACTTAAGTTAACTGCAAAAACGCTTTTCGGACAAGACTTCCTTTATTACACAGACGCGAATGGGGCAAAGTATTATGCCGGTGACACAGTTACAGGACCGCTTCGTTTAACATCAAACTTTAGTGTAAGCACATATACTGTAAGTTTTTATATTCGCAACGTCTTACATAAAACATTCACTGTAACTCATGATGAGACAATTGCCGAATTTGATGATCCCGTAATCGCTCACGGTGATTTCTTAGGGTGGTATGTCTGGGCTGAAGAATTTGATTTTAGTACACCAATTCAAAGTGACTTAAGGGTGGACGCGCTTATTTCGCTTTATGAGTACACCGTTAGTTTCTACGTAAATGATGAGCTTTATGAAACGCAAATTGTTGAAGCATACGCAACACTAACGTATTTAGATTTATATGAAGACGGCTTTGATT
>CAZWRR010000096.1:0-2882 GCA_964635805.1 uncultured Staphylococcaceae bacterium | reverse complement strand
AACAATTACGTCAAAATCTCCGGCAACCGTAATTGTTTTCTTATATTCAAATGAGTGCATCATATGGCTTTCTATTCCTTGTCATTAAAAGAACGCAATGAAACACCTAATTCAGAATCGATGTTCCATTGCGTTCACACATTACAGATCAAAGAGAAGCGAGATACGCTTGAAGATCAGCTCTGACCAATTCACCACCACTATTCTTCCAGTCACTGTTATAGGTCTTGATATCAGAAACCGTACGAGTTCCTGCCATGACTTGGAGAACGAAATCGTTGATACTACCGAGCAGCGTCGAATTGTATTTTGCAGTATTCGCTGAAGCTGGCATATAGGCAAATGCGTTCTTTACGAAAACCCATGGACGTTCTGCGTTTGTTTTGATGGTAACACCATTGAATGCGAGCCATTGTGCAGCAGACTTACGAATTCTCGATGGCCATTGTTCCTTGAATGCCGCTTCATCTGTGACATCATTGTAGTAATAGGAGTTACCACGTTCATCAGCGAAAATCGGGTTGATCGGTTGAATCGAACCGATTTCGTCATACGTAAAGTGAACCCCTTCGACACCAATGTTGATGAATAATTGGTTCTGAACCTTGAGGTTCATCCAATTGACAGCATCTGCAAGATTCTTACTATTCTTCAGCACTGCAGAAACATGGTTGATTGCTGTGGACTCCATGTATTTACACGTACCGTCAGCACCTTCCAATGCGGAAATAAACCCGAAATCCGCATCCTTTAATCCAAAATTTTTTTGCAAAACAGGAATGCTGGATTGGGCGAGGTTCCGATCGGCAACTGCGATGATTGCTTTCCCTGAAGCAAACTTCTCAGTGACTGAAGATGTTGTGTTTGCAGCCCAGTCAGGATCAAACAATCCTTCTTTAGCACATTTTGCGAGGAACGTGACAAGATCCGCAAAATTCTCATGCTCAGAGAGGTAAATAACGTTTCCGTTATCATCGAGCATCCAGTCATTATAAATCCCGAATGCAGCAGAAATGATGCGTGGGAAATTCAAACTACTGGATCCTTCAGCTGCATTCTTATAAGGACCAGCAAGAATGATGTACTTATCCCCATAATATCGTTTCAGGGTGACGAGCATGTTATAGAAATCGTCAAGGGTAGTAGGAATTTCTCTGATCCCGGCTGCCTTAAGCAAATCCATTCGTGCAATCATGAAGTTGTTGATTTCCGTTCCGTACGGATACATGTAGGGAACGCCATAGATGGTACCGTTCTCATCGGATAGCGCTCTCCATGTCTCCTGCGAATTTCCTTCAAGAATGTCCTTCCCGTACATATCAAGGACAGCATTCAACGGTTGGAGTGCCCCATTAGATACGAGAGTTCTCCACTGGTCAACAGTGACATTCACTACATCATAATCCTTCCCTGAAGCGATTTCCATTAGTAGTTTTTCGTCCGCATTCTCGGCGGGTAGTGCAAAATACTCTACCTTGTAGCCGGTTGCCTTCTCCGTTACGCCTACAATTATGTCCTTGTTTACATCAAAGGCCACGTTGTAGCCAAGCCGTTTGAGAGTAACATTACCCGGCCCTTTCAACTCTGTAGTAGCAGGCGATTTTGCTTCCTGTCTTCCAGCTGCAGAAATTGTAAAGGCACACATGAGAACTAATAGAACAACAAGTAGCTTCCTCATTTTCTGTCTCCTTTTTGCACATACTGTGCTTCTAATTATATTCTTCAAAGGTATCAACCTTTGACCGACCCAATTGTAATACCTTTAATCATGTAACGTTGCACAAATGGATACATCATGACGATTGGGATAATAGATAGTGTTACAGCTGTTGCCACCATACCATCAGCAGTCATATCCGTTTGACTCACAACACCTACCGAACTTCCAAAGGCGCTACCATACAGATTTTCCATTATCGCCTGACCGTTGTTAATGATGTCATAGAGATATACTTGGAGAGTCCGCATATTTGTCGAGCTTGTATACATCATTGCGTGGAAGTAATTGTTCCAGTAGTTAATGGCATAGAGCAGAGAAGCGGTTGCAAGAATAGGTGTAGACATTGGAAGTACAATCCTCACTAGCGTTTGGAAATCTGTAGCACCATCAATGTATGCGGCTTCCTCTATACTCTCTGGAAGGCCTTCAAAATAACTTTTCACGACAAACATGTTGAATTGAACAATTGCGAAGGGGAGAATCATCGCCCAGTAGGTGTCAAGCAACCCAAGGGTATTCACAACCATATACGCAGGAACAATGCCTCCAAAGAAAACCATACTGAACACATACAGCATGATGAAAACTTTCCGTCCACGTAATTTCGGTTTTGAAAGAGGGTATGCGGTAGTGATGGTCGTTAACATACTAATGGTTGTTCCGCCAACAGTAACGATTATTGTGTTCTTCAAGCATGTAAAGAAATCAGTACTTATGAGTATGTATCGCATCGTGTGAAATTGGATGTCCTTTGGCCAGAACAGGATCTTTCCTGAAATAATCTGACTTCCAGAACTAATTGACTTTGATGCGACGTGCAGACAAGGGAAGAGGCAGAGAATCGCAAGTATCGTCATTGTCACATACGCAAAACCAGTGAAACTCTTTTCTGATGAATATCGTAGCTTTCTATTTTCCATTCTGAACACCCCCTCCCTTTACCAGATACTTCGACCTAGTGCTCTCTTGCTAATGGTATTCGCACCAACAACAAGAATAAAGGCGACAACCGCATTGAAAAGTCCAAGTGCAGTAGCCAAGGAGAAGTTAGCTTGGCCGAGACCGATTCTAAACACATACGTTTGAATAATGTCAGCGACATCGTATACTGCGGGGTTATAGAAAATAAGTACCTGTTCAAATCCTGTATCAAGGATGTAGC
>CAZWRR010000095.1:0-2942 GCA_964635805.1 uncultured Staphylococcaceae bacterium | reverse complement strand
AAAAGTAAAAGAAAAAGAGGCCGCTAAGATTTTATGGGTTTCTTAACAGCCCCTTCACTGTTTAATCGTTTTTTCGTTAATCTAATTGCTTTTATTGCAAAACATACACAATCGTCGTAATACCTGTTTCGATATCGGTCGTGATTACTTTTTCATAAACAAATGTTTCGCCACCGCAAAGCGTGATTTCAAGAAACACTTGCTCATCAATCGTATACGATTCGACGATATATTTTACCCCGTCAATAATAAGTGTCAGCACAAATTCATCTTGATCTTGGACGAATTCGTGTTTAAATTGTTTAACGACTTCATTGTTTTCAACAACAATATAACTAAAGCTTTCCACGTATTCGTAATTTGCTTCGCCCGGGACACTAATAGTTTCACTTCCTTGTTTAATTACAATGTAATTATCGGCATCTTGATAAAGTCTAAATTTAAGCGTTTTATCAAGTTGGGCACTATTGTTTTTATTTTGTGTTTTTACAACAAAGTGATATTCTTCTTCACCAACAAGCGCTAAGCCACTTAAACGGTAATGTTGGTGTTGGCCTTTACCAAATTGTTTTTTATCACCATCACGATTGCCGTTTCCATGTCGATGACGTTTCCGTTCGCCTTTACCATCGGCATCTTTATTACCATGATTGCCCCCACCTTGTGCTTGTGCGCGACTATAAACTGTTTGCTTGTTTTGTTGTTCACTATCTTCGCTGTCAAATTCATCAATTTCATCGGGTTCAATAAGCTCTTTTTCCGCTGTTTCTAAATTATAGTAAAGTTTGTACGTAACATTAACATCCTCACTAAGATGAAATGAAATGACGTCCAAATAAACATAATCATCGCGGTCACTTGTTGTTTTTGTAATGTTAAAACCACCACCATGGTTAAAAAAGAAATCAAGCGTTGCGATTGGAATTTCTGTGTCCGGGGCATTTACAATACTTAATTCATCTTCTAACTGTTGCATTGGCAACAAATCCCCAAAACTATGCGAGAGCGTTAACGCTGTTGTCGCTTGCACCGCAATTGTGTCTTTTGCGATTATATTAAGATCAAAGTTATTGTTACTGTTTGGCAATGTGCATCCTGCTAAAATAAGGCCAGCACTAATAAGAAACGTAAATTTTAATGATTTTTTCATACATCTATCTCCTTTTGTTATTACTATAATAAATACGTTTAAGTTGTTACTTTTATTGGTGATTTCCTAATTTAATAAATATAAACGTATTCGCCTGCATTGTTTTTTGTAACGGTAATAGTGTATTCGTCATATTCGATAAAATATTTATCACCACGGCGTTCAATTTCAAAATGAAAGGCAACACCTACATAGACGACATCCACGCTAACAAAGCGATTGTTTTTTTGCCCGCGGCGTAAACTGGCAATTTCAACGAATAACATTTGTTCGTCACGAACGATTAAGTTGTACGTAAATATTTGTTCATCACGACCATTTTTGCTCGTTATTTGTAAATAAGCATCATTACTATATTCAATTTCTAAGGCAAAGTTCATTGCCCCTTTTTGTTTATCACCTTTTTTTTCACCATGGAGCCGATAGCTTTGTTCGTCTAAAATAACTTCACCAACAATTTCTGTATCAACAGTTTCATCATCAATTCCAACATTTAAAACAATGCGGATTCGTTCATTAATAATGTATTCATTCGGATATGTACCGTGTTTACCGTGATAGGCACCACCATGATTGTTTTTATATTGATAACCTTTTTTCGCTTCAAATATTTCTTCAACAAGCGGTAATGTTTGATCAAGTGTTGCTTCAAGAGTAGTACGATCAAAGCTTGGCGTTTGCGTATAATATTTCATGCGCGGCGCTCCTTCAACCTCAACAGTACTTTCATTTGCATAAAGTAATGCTGAAGCAACCATGAAAATAAACTCGCCTTCTTTACCGCCAGCAACTTTGTCGTTGTAATGATCTTCACTTGGCACAATTCCTGAGCTTGTTACTGATGGGTCAGTTGTCGAAGAAAAGGCGTGTGCAACGTAGGCAAGTGAACCAAGAACTAGAAACGCACTTATAAAACTAAGGCCAAGCTTCAACTGAAAAGCATTAATCCGCCGCGGTTTCGTAATTAAAGCTTCGTTTTCCGCATGAAAGCGAGCGAGTATTTGGGCCGACTTAAGTTTGATCTTACGTTCGCCCACTTGTGTTTTAACAATTTTCTTAATCTTTTCCTCATTGTTTTGGGTCATAGTCACTAAGTCCTTCCTGTAGTTTTTGCAGCGCATTTTGATACGTCCACGTAATTGTTCCGATTGGTTTTTTTAAAAGTTTTGCAATTTCTTTATGCGTTAATTCGCTTAAGATGCGAAGCACTACTACTTCATATTCAAGTGGTGTTAGCATCGTTTTCATTCGTTCAAGCAGCACGTCACTAAAATCGTAATTATCTGTTACATAAGCGCCAATTTCGGTTTCAAGCACGTAATCGTCAATCGAGGTTAAGCGGTTTTCTTTTTTAAAATAATCACGGGCGAGATTACGACTTACCGTAAGGAGGAAACCAAGTGGGTTTTTGTGCGCTTTTATTTTAGGCAAGCTTTGCAGAAACTTTAAGTACGTTTCCTCGAGGATGTCTTCAGCAACATCTTCATTATTAACAAGCGCTAAGAGTGAATAATAAATTGGATATTTCGTGAGCGTGTAAAATTCATCAAAAGCTTCAAAATCACCAGCTTTAAGGCGATTTAGAAGAATAATGACTCGCTCGTTATTAGTTGTGCGCACTATTCACTCCTTTATTAATACGATCGAATGACACTTTTTATTGGTATTTACTTAATCTATCTTTAGTATAACAAAATAACGATCGTACATTTTTTGGTAAAACAGTATTTTTTTGTGATTTTGTAAGCACGCAATTCATATTGTTGACAATGTTTATGGATGTGTGTTAATC
>CAZWRR010000094.1:0-2962 GCA_964635805.1 uncultured Staphylococcaceae bacterium | reverse complement strand
CGAAGACGCGCGTCAAGGTTACTTAATGGTTCGTCAAGTAATAAAACCTGGGGACGCTTCGCAAGCGCTCGCGCAATCGCGACACGTTGCTGTTGTCCACCAGATAGTTCTTTCGGTTTCCGGTCAAGTAGTTGACCAATATCAACAAGATTGGCAATTTCCTGCGCCATCATTTCCATTTCTTCCTTCGCTAAACGTGGGCGCACGTTTTCAAGCGGGAAAGTAATGTTTTGCCGCACTGTAAAATGTGGATACAATGCATAGTTTTGGAACACGAGTCCGATTCCGCGGTTTTCCGGCGGAACTTCAGTAACATCGCGATCTCCAAACCAAATTTTACCGGCTGTTGGTTCATGAAGCCCGGCAATCATGTACAAGGTTGTTGATTTTCCACAACCTGATGGTCCCAAGAGTCCAACCAATTTGCCATCGGGGATAATAATATCCATATTATCGACAGCTTTAACAACGGGTTTTCCTTTGCCCCCTGGGAAGTGTTTAGAAAGATTATCAATTCTTACTTCCATATTTCCTCCTGCAGTTTTACTGCTTATTTAATTTAATAATACCACATAGTGGTAATATAACCAATAATTATAGTTTGAGCTTTTGCCCTGTTTTTGACTGATGTTTAAAGTCGTTCTTGCTCTGCAACTTCTCTTTTCCGTTTTTGCTGTTCAATTAAAATTTGCGCAAACCGTTTACGGTAAACTTTTAATTCGTGCTCATCGGCAAAAAACAAACTGCCGTTTGTCGTTACAACAACTGTTGCCGCAAAGAAATCATAAATACTGCGTCGGCTTTTTGTTAAAACGCTTAACAATAAAGAAATTAAATGAAATGGCATAAAGAAAAAGAGGTAGCCAAAAATAAACATTGCACCATTGCGAAGCAATCCTTGCTTGCGCGTTATCTTAAATCCTTTTTCACTAAGATACGCGGTTTTTGTAATCTTTTTCCCTAAAGTTACGTAGTTATCAAGAAAAAGAGGAACGATCATTACTAGCAATAATGCCGCAAGATAAAATGCAAGTACATACTTAATAAAATCAATTCGGTTCACTTTATTATTTAAAAGTATAACACGGGGATGACCGCCAAATTGTTCATGGGCGCGTAAAAATTGTTCTTGATAAAACGCTTTTGCCGCTGCTTCGTTTCCATCTTTTACCGGAAGCAGCCATGGTCGTTCTTCATCAATATTAAAGAAATGGAAAAGCGTGTCTTCACTATCTTTTTGTAAAATAAAAACGTAATAATCTTCGGCCGTATTATAACTGTTTGACAAATTTTGTTTAGCCGGATTTAAGAGCGGTGAAAAACCACGTTGCAACTCATTTGTCGTTGGATGACGTTTATCAACGTAAAAATTATATAGTGCTTTAGGGAACTTTTCGGGTTCCGTAACAAGATTAATAACACCGGTATTATCTTTAACTTCATAAAGTTCACTATAAATCAGTGTGGCATAAAGCTCAACTTTATATTCATTGTAAAATCCATATCCTAATGGTTGTGAAATTGCTTCAAGTGGTAAAAATAATAAAATCGCTAAAACGATTGTAAAGACGATATCTAAAAAACCCGCAAGTATTCGTTTACCATCACTTTGGGGTTTTACATATTCATGCATTATGCGCCACTTCCATCTCTAAACCGTTCCGAGAATACTTCTTCGTTAACAGTGTTGTCGCGTAAAGTACTACTTTGTGCTTCGCGCAGCAATGCTTGTTCAAACGCTTTTTCATTTTCATAAATAATACTTTTTTCGTCGTCGACAACAATTGTTCCTGCGACAAAGTCATGGACCGAACGGCGATTTTTTGTGAAAACAACAAACGTTAATGAAATAAACGGAATAATCGGGAAAAAGAGTGATTGTAAAAGTAATAAGCTCACGGCAACATTTAAACCGATTTCAACTAATAAGAACCCGAAATAACGTGCAAATAGCGCGAAATTACTAACACGGTAACCATAACGACTTGCCACTGATAAACGTAAGGCGAGTTTGCCCGGCGTTTTACCATTTTTCGTAAACAATGGGATTGCTAAAAGAATGATTGAACTACTAATAACAATAAGTAATGTATTATGGGCAATTTGGAACAATAAATACCGTTCGCTTGCCGCACTTGGTATTGGTAATTTACTAAACTCTTCTAAAGCATTTTCAATAATCGTTATATTAAACGCCTTTAACGCTTCTAATGTCGTGCTTTCCTTATGTTGGACGGTTGCTGGTAAAAATAAATCAATAACATCTTCGCCAAGCGGATCATTACTTAACGGTTCAAGCACTTCTTCGGTGATAACAAAAAGACTATCTTCTTCCTCAATTAATAAAATATTTTTAATATACCATGCGTCCGTATATTCGTCATTTTCTTCGTCATTTAAAAACAAAGTATAAAATTTATACGTTGCCTTTGCGTAGTCTTCTTCTTTAACGACTTCTGTTTCGACTAAATTAATTTCGTCAATATTACTTTCATCAGGTAATAATGGGGTATCCGTTAAAAACAGATAACTCCGTTTCATTTCGTAACGTAAATTATTTTGAAGTTCTTCATCAATGTATAAATTATTCACAATTGGTGTTGACACTAAACCGAGTAAAAAAAGCATTAAAACAATTAAAATAACGTCAATAAAAAAAGCACCCGTCCGCTTCATAACATCAGCATACGAAACGTGGTGATTAAACTTCACAGTTTCAATATTTTCTTTATTCATCTTTATTTATTATAGCGAAACATTGTGATAATAACAAACAGAAACACTAGAGGAAATAAAAAAACTCCCCATAAGGGGAGTCTTGTGTTTTAAATAAGTGTTTCCTATTTAAGAATTTCGGTAACGGTACCGGCACCAACAGTGCGTCCACCTTCACGAATTGAGAACTTTGTACCTTTTTCAATCGCGACTGGGTGAATAAGTTCAACAGTTAAATCGACTGTAT
>CAZWRR010000093.1:0-2983 GCA_964635805.1 uncultured Staphylococcaceae bacterium | reverse complement strand
AAGTGTTACTTGTCTTCTTATGTCAAGAACGCGACCGCAGTGAAATTGATCAAGAAGAAATTATTAAAGTGCGCGACATCTTTAAAATTATTAAAGATAATAAGCCGTTATTAATTATGATGGTCGCGATTATGTTCCACTATCTTGCCGGCTCAATGTTTAACAACGTTGGCCAAAACTATATGCACTACGTCTTTGGCTATAGTGAAGCCGGTTCTGCCTTTTTCTATTTTCTTATTGCGTATGCGGCCGGGTCAATTATCGCTAACTTTATTTTTGGGGGTGTGAGTAAAAAATATTCACGCGCGCAAATACTACGTGTTACATACATCATTAACTTAGTTGGCAATGGTCTTTTAGTGCTTGTTGGTTCGTTGCATGCACTTAATATTTTAGCAATCCCCAACAATATTTACCAATGGATTTTACCGGTACTCGCCCTTATTATCTTTACACCGAGCGGTGTGTTTTACCTCGTGTTACTTGTGCAAATCACAAATACAGTTGAGTACAACGAATGGACTACGGGCGACCGCAAAGAAGGAGTTGTGTTTGCCGCGCGCCCGTTTGCGGCAAAAATTAGTAACGCATTAACGGTTGTTATCGTCTTCTTAACATTAACGTTTGGTGGCATTTACGACATCTCGAACAAAATTAGCGATTTTGAAGTATTAGGTGCCTTGCCTGAAGGCGCAGCAGGGTATTTAACCGAAGCCGAAGTTTTAGCAAATGCCCAAGAAGCGATTAGGGGTGCAAATTTAGTGCAAGCGCGGCTTGTATTAGTGCTTGCAATGGGACTCTTACCTGCGATTTGTAGTACGCTTGCGTATTATCTCGTAAAACGTAAATATCCAATCGATGAAGCAATGTACGATCAAATGATCTTGGAAATTGATGCACGCAAAGCTCAAGCATAAGTGAAAGGAGTAAAAATAAATATCGATGAAAAAGACATTTATCCACCTCACAACCGAAAATAGTTCATATGTGCTTTATATTAATGATTTTTCGCATTTAGAAAATCTTTATTACGGCGCGCGGCTCGCTGATGATGAAGATTTAACAACACTTATTAATGAGCAAAAAAACCTCATGGGCACGGCCACAAATTACGATTCCGCCACAACAAGTGTGTATAGTTTAAATTATATTAACTTAGAAGTTGGCACACTTGGCAAAGGTGATTACCGTAAACCAAGTATTATTATGCAGCATAAAAAAGGTTACGTAAGTGACTTTATTGTTAAAAAGCACGGCGAAGGGGACGTAAAAGACTTAGCAACAAACGAAATCCCCGTCCCGCACGGTGCGGACAAGTATTACTTTGTAGTTTTAGAAGATAAAGTAAGTGGCGCAATAATTAAACTTGATTACTTGCTTTTTACCGCTGCTAACGTAATCGCTCGTCGTGTTGTTGTGTTAAGCGGGGACGTTACGCTTGAAAAAATCGCAAGTATGAACCTTGATCTTAATAATAATCACTATGAAATATATTCAACGTACGGTACTTGGGGTAATGAAGGGCATCATGTTCGTCATAAAATCGTACCGGGCATTTTTGAACTTTCAACAAATGCAGGCCCAAGCAGTAACCGCCATAATCCGTTTTTCCTCGTGCTTGGAAAAAACACAACACTTGATTACGGGGAAGGTTACGGCGTTAACTTAATTTATAGCGGACCGTTTAAAGCAACGGTTGAACGCACGTTTGACAACCGTTTACGCATCCAACACGGCCTTAATGATGAAACATTTAGAAAACCGTTAAAGGAAAACGAAGTATTTATAACGCCGTTTGCGATATTAACGTATAGTAATCGTGGAGAAAACGGTATAAGTCACAACTTTCATACGTTTGTAAATGATCACGTGGTGCGCACTGCTTATAGCAAAAAAGTGCGCCCCATTTTATTAAATAACTGGGAAGCAACGTATTTTGATTTTACCGCGAGTAAACTTAAAAGCCTTATGGATGAAGCGGCGAAGTTAGGCATTGAACTTTTCGTGCTTGATGATGGATGGTTTATAAAACGCGATGATGACTTTGGTGGGCTTGGAAACTATGAAGTAAATAAAAAGAAGTTACCCGGTGGTCTTAAAAGTTTAAGTGATTACGCAAAGAAGCGGGGCATGCGCTTTGGCTTATGGTTTGAACCAGAAATGGTTTCAGCCGATCACGAAATATTTACAAAGCATCCCGATTGGGTTATTCAAATTCCCGGAGTAAAACCAAGTGTCGGCCGCTTTCAGTATTCACTTAACCTAACGCTGCCTGCGGTGCAAGAGTATATTATTTCGAATGTTTCAAAAACATTACAATCAGCGGACATTGCTTACGTTAAGTGGGATTATAACCGTAATATCAGCGACTTTTATAGTAAAGAAGACGATATTGGCACGTTTTTTTATGACTACACACGCGGTCTTTATAAAATATTAAAAACATTAACGGACAAGTTTCCAAATATTTTATGGGAAGGGTGCGCTAGTGGCGGCAACCGCTTTGATTTAGGAACGCTTAGTTATTTTGATCAAATGTGGATGAGTGACTGCAGTGATGCGTTTGAACGCGTGCGCATGCATACAACATTTGCGAAAGCATATCCGTTTAGCGTAATGTCAGGTCACGTAAGTGCAAGCCCTAATCACCAAGTATTACGCGAATTACCGCTACAAACACGGTTTAATAATGCGTTTTTAAGTGGCGGGTTTGGTTATGAACTTGATGTGACGAACTTGACGCCTAAAGCAAAAAAAGAAATAGTTACGTATAACAAAGCGGCAAAACTATATCAACATATCGTCACGAGTGGCACGTACTATGAATTAGAAAGTTCTTCACAAAAAGGTAAGAAAAGCTACGGCTTTGTAAGTGCGACAAATGATGCGGCAATTGTTTTAATAAGTGACGGCATCAAGTCAATTTTGCCCGAAGTTAGTAAACTTCCCGCATTACCGATGCTTGAAGACGGGACGTATAACG
>CAZWRR010000092.1:0-2986 GCA_964635805.1 uncultured Staphylococcaceae bacterium | reverse complement strand
ATTTTGTAAGCACGCAATTCATATTGTTGACAATGTTTATGGATGTGTGTTAATCTATGTTAGTGCTCACTTACATTGTATCATGAAACGGAGGCATCTATGGGAAAAACACGAGAGAAATTATTAGAAGCAGCTTTAGCGATATTTGTCGAAAAAGGCTACGAACGCACTACAACAAAAGAAATAGCGGCGTCCGCTAATGTTGCGGAAATTACACTTTTTCGCCACTTCACTTCGAAAAGTAATTTGTTCGTTGAAACGTTAACGCACGCCCTTAGTGACTTTATCGAAACAGAGGAAAAAGAAATGCATGCTTTGCATTTCGCAGCTTTTTTCCAACATCTT
This sequence comes from uncultured Staphylococcaceae bacterium, assembly GCA_964635805.1. Lineage (GTDB taxonomy): Bacteria > Bacillota_I > Bacilli_A > RFN20 > CAG-826 > UBA1361. Next base: position 2,641 of record CAZWRR010000092.1, on the reverse strand, counting down.
CTTCATAAAAAACTAATGCTTGCGTCGAAAAACAAAAAACTTTTACAAATGCTTATTCGTGAGAATAGTTATGGCAATATTCCTGAGCACTTAAAAATCATTTATGCCATTCAACACCAAAGTTCGCTTACATTCACACAATATTTACACTTACAGTACAACAAATCCTACGATAGTAAATATTTAACCGACGTTTTTATCGGCATTATTATTCGTTATGTTTTGTTGGAAGATTATATTTACCACGAATTGCCTACAGTACAGCAAGAGGCAATAACTTTACAATACGCAGAAACATTTACGAAATATTAAAAAGGAGTTATATGATGATTACACTTATTTTTATTGTTGTTTTAACGCTTAGTGCATTTTTTTTCGACAAGTTTATTCGCCGCCAGGCGTTGTGGCTATATTTAGGAAGTGCTTTACTTTCAATTGTCGCTTTTGTTTTTAAAGATATTAATATTACGAAGCCCGTAATGAATGGGTTTTTAGGTTTTAGCTTGTTCTACCTTGTAATGATTGCGGGATCACTACCGAAAAAGCGCGCCCTTCGCCGCAAACTTTATAGTGTGCGCCGCGAGTTTTCGATCATTGGCTTTATTATGATTACGCCTCACGCTTTAAAATATCTTATCGAAACAATCCAAGGGCAAATTACGATTCCATATTTTGGCATTATCGCTTTTGTTTTAATGATTCCACTCTTTATTACGTCTTTTCCAAAAGTTAGAAAGAAAATGAGTTTTAAAGCATGGAAATTAATCCAAACGCCTGCTTACTTAATATACGCACTTATTTTCGTCCATTTAGTATTAAATTATACGGAAAAAATTAATCTTATTCTCTTTATTGTTTTGTTTGCTTTCTATTTAATCACTAAAGTGGTTTTTGAAATTAGTGAATATCGCACGAAGCGAAAACGCCAACTGGCCGCTAAAGAACGTGAAATTAGTGCTGAAACTGCCTAATATTTTTACGTTTGTATATTCGCTTTATCTTTATGTAAACACTAATGTATCTAAATAACGGCGATTAACGATGTGGATTTGCCGATTCGTAATTACTTTAACGTAACCTTGTTTAGCAAAGTGCTGGAGCCGCCGGCTAAACGTTTCTGGGGTAATACCAAGTAAGGCACTGATGTTTTTCTTTGTTGTTTGAAAATAAACGATATTGTCTTTACTATTATCTAATAAATATTTTGCGAGCTTTGCGTCTGCTGTTTTCAAGTTATTAAACGTAAGCGTTGCTTCTACTTCATTTAAACGCGTGCTAAGCTCGGTTAACATTTTTGTTGCAATTGTTGGTGTGCGGTTAATAATTGTGTTAAACATTTTTTGCTCAATTTTGCATACAACCGCATCATCAATAATTTCGGCATAGTCATTAACTTTTTTATTCCCAAAAAGTGCCGTTTCACCAAAAAAATCACCGTGCTTTAAAACACGCAGCACTTGTTCTTTCCCGTCCGCAGTATAACGAATAATTTTAACACTGCCTTTGTGAATTATATACAGTGCCTCAAGTTCGTCACCAGCCATATAAATAAAGTCGTTTTTAGCAAAATGCTCATGTTTAGCAATTAACGTTACATCATTTTTTTCGTTTGGATTTAACGCATCAAAAATCGGCACATGATCAATACAAGATAATACTTCGTGATTTTTCATTTACCGCACACTAACACGAATAACTTTATAGCCAAGTTTTGTAATCGTATCTTCAAGCACGCTTGGTGTGACTAGCGTTTCATCAAACGTTAAGCGCGCCCGACTTGCGTTATAAAGTACTTTTACACTTTCCTGATCTACACCGGGTACACGCTTAAGGGCGTTTTCAATTTTAACTAAACATGACGGACATGCTAATGATTCTAATTGGATATTTGCGTTTTTCATATAATCACCTCTTTTCCTCTTTTATTTTGCCATATAATTATGATAAATAAATTGATTAATGTCAATTTTTAACTTTAAACCGTAATAAGCGCATACCATTGAAGATAACAACTAAAATACTTGCTTCATGGACAAACATCCCAATCGTCATATTCATCCAATCTGCGGCAAGTAAACTAACAATTAAAACAACGACAACACTAAGGGCAATAATAATGTTTTGCCACATATTCCAAACAATCCGCTTCGTAAGTCCAAGCGCATGGCTTATTTTACTAAAATCATTATTCATCAATACAACGTTTGATGTTTCGATTGCAACATCAGTGCCGCTCCCCATCGCCATCCCAATGTGGGCTAGGGCAAGCGAAGGACTATCATTAATCCCGTCACCAACGAAAGCAACAATTTTTCCTGCTTCTTGCAGTGCCTTTAAATAATTAGCTTTATCTTCCGGCAGCATGTTACCAAGGGCAACATCTAATTTTAATTCATCGTTAACAACGTCAACGCTACCTTGGTTATCACCGGACAGTAAAATTAATTGTTTAACGCCGTAGCGTTTTAGTTTAGCAAGTTCCTTTTTTATCCCCGGACGAATTTCATCACGAATTCCTAAAACTAACATCACCATGGCATCAATCGCCATAATAACAACCGAGTTACCGTGCTTTTCATACCGCGCGATCACTTGTTCTACTTCTAAAGAAAGGGGGACGTTAAATGTTTCCATTAGTTGG
>CAZWRR010000091.1:0-3037 GCA_964635805.1 uncultured Staphylococcaceae bacterium | reverse complement strand
TTCCTGCGCATCCATTATATTATTTCTTAAAATTTTATCTTCAACGTTTAAATCGTCCCCTGACCATTGGTAAACTTCTAAAAGCTCACTTGCTTCAAGCGTTAATGAGAGCACTAAATCTTTCCCGTTATGGAATTTCTTCCAATCACGTTCATCTCGAAATTTAAAGATTTTTTCTAAAGTGTCTTTATTCATTAAAATAATCTTCTTTTAAGCGGGAATCGGTTAGAAACTTTAAAGTTTTTACCGTCAAATTCACTTAACTCCAACGCTACAACCCGACCTTTGAAAGGTTCAAAAATCGCTTTATAGTGATCAAACATTTCGCGAACGTTCTCACCTGGGTTGTAATAAATCGAAATATGAGGGACGTATTTACCAGTTGTTGGACTTGTCCATTCGTCACTCTTATACGGTACTAGTTCATGGAGTTTATTGTGTACTCGCGATAAACTTTCGTTTTCGGCAAACGTAAGGACCATTAAGAATTCCGCAAGCAGCTCAACTTTATCAATATGTATTTCAAAATCGTTGTATGTACGCGAAACACGCTTCATTGCTTTTACAACTTCTTCTTTTTCCGCTTCTAAAAAGCGACCAATGTTAATATGGGGGTAAAAATTACGATACGGAACTTTAAATTCTTTGTCACTTAATTTTAAAGTTCTTACTTTTAATGATGTTTCATCATCAAGGACGAGAATAACGAAGTAATCTTTTAACAACGCCATATGTGAATGCCTCCTTCTTCAAGCATGCTTTAATTATACAATAAAAACTGGTGAAAGTATATAAAACGTATAACCGTTTTCAGTTACTCAATAATAAATTATTGACTTAGACAAATTCAGGAAGTTTTTGTAAAATCGCCTTCATTTCGGCAACTGTTAAGTTTTTTGTTGAATGCGAATCGTATTGATCGGTTTGTTCAAAAGCTTTTTCACCTTTTGTGAAATATTTATCATAATTTAAATCGCGATTGTCAGCAGGAACACGATAATATTCACCATGATCAATCGCTTTAACCATTTCTTCGCTTGTTACGAGCACTTCATATAGTTTTTCGCCGTGACGTGTGCCGATATAAACTTTATCAACATCACTATTTTTAAGTTCAAGCATCGCGTCTGCTAATACGTCGATTGTCGCTGCGGGGGCTTTGTGAACAAATAAATCACCTTGTTCACCATGCTCAAAAGCATAAAGCACTAAATCTACAGCATCGTCTAAACTCATCATAAAGCGTGTCATGTTTGGGTTAGTTATTGTCAGCGGTTTCCCCGCGGCAATTTGGTCTAAAAAGAGCGGAATAACACTGCCGCGACTACCCATAACGTTACCATAACGCGTTAAACAGAGCACTGTATCACCTTTTAACAGTTGGCGACTGCGAGCAATTGTATTTTTTTCCATGAGCGCTTTTGAAATGCCCATCGCGTTAATAGGATACGCCGCTTTATCTGTTGAAAGAAAAATTGCTTTTTTGACTTTATTTTCAACACAAGCTGTAATGACGTTATCGTTACCAATTACATTTGTTTTAACGGCTTCCATCGGATAAAATTCACAACTTGGTACTTGCTTTAGTGCTGCTGCACTAAAAACGTAATCAACACCACGAAACGCATAGCGAATGGAATTAAGATCGCGGACATCACCAATGTAAAATTTAAGTTTGTCATTATTAAATTGCTTACGCATGACATCTTGTTTTAATTCGTCGCGTGAAAGAATTCGAATTTCTTTAATATCCGAATTAATAATATTCCGCACTAACGCGTGACCAAAAGAACCGGTTCCGCCGGTGATTAATAATGTTTTACCTGCTAATAATTTACTCATCTTATCCTCTTTTCTGCCAAGTTTGTCGATTTACAATGTCGACGTAACTCTGAATTATCCGCACAACTTTACTTGAAACGTTTTCTTCCTTGTAGTCTTTGTTAATTAAACGATTTTCGTCTTTTAATGTCACGGCGATATCAAGCGCTTCCACTATTTCTTTAGTGCTAATGCCACCTAAAACAATTGTGCCACTATCAAGTGCTTCTGGTCGTTCAGTTGATGTGCGAATTAACACACCGGGAAAGTTTAACATTGCGCTTTCCTCACTTAATGTTCCCGAATCACTTAGTACTGCATACGCATTTTGTTGCAACGCACAATAATCTACGAAGCCAAATGGTTTCAAGCTTTGGACAAGCGGATGAAATTTAAACTTACGTTTTTCGATCATTTTCTTACTGCGTGGATGGACTGAATACACAATTGGCATTTGATGTTTTTCGGCAATATGATTAATTGCATTCATCAGTTCGTCAAAGTTGTGTTCAATATCAATATTTTCTTCACGGTGACTCGAAAGTAAAATATACTTGCCTTTTTGTAATCCGAGTTTTTCAACAACATCACTTTTATTAATTTTTGCTAAGCTATCTTTAATTACTTCGGCCATTGGTGATCCCGTTACGAAAATTCGCTGTGGATCAACGCCTTCTTCAATTAAATAAAGACGGCTATTTTCTGTATACGGCAAGTTAACATCGCTAATATGGTCAACAATTTTACGATTAATCATTTCTGGCACGTTCCAGTCCCAGCAGCGATTACCCGCTTCCATATGGAAAATCGGGACCTTCAATCGTTTTGCACTTATTGCGGCAAGCGAACTATTCGTATCGCCTAAAATTAAAATCGCATCCGGTTTTTCCTTAGCAATAACCTCATAACTTTTTGCGATTAAGTTACCAATTGTCGCGCCTAGATGTTCACCGGCTGCATTTAAGAAATAATCCGGCTTGCGAATTTCTAAATCTTTGAAAAATATTTCATTAAGTTCATAATCATAGTTTTGTCCTGTATGGACGATAATGTGTTCAAAAACTTGGTCAGCTTTTTTAAGAACAGCACTTAACCGGATAATTTCGGGTCTTGTGCCTAAAATTGTCATTAATTTCATGTTTGTGCTCCTTTTATTATTTTGACATATTATGAGAAATTTTGCGCTTAAAATAGTCCAAATGGTTAATGTATTACT
>CAZWRR010000090.1:0-3116 GCA_964635805.1 uncultured Staphylococcaceae bacterium | reverse complement strand
TCAATATGGGCGAGCCCAACAATAAAGGCGAATAAAGCAAAATATTGCGATTCAATTAGCGGGAAATAGTCAACATTCCAAAATTGCTCGCGATAAATATATATATTAAATGGATAATGCAGCATAAACCTAATGAATATCGTTATTAAGCTACTTAATATCATAAATTTAAGTGCTGGTTTGTGTGTGCTTTTTTGCCAATAGTTAAATAGTGTTTTTGCGGAAAAACCAAAGAATAATAAAAGAAAAACAGTTGCAAACAATCCATCTGTTCGCAAACTATCAAAGAGAATATTTCCTGTTGGGAAAACAAGATCGTTAGTTGTTAAGTTGCGCGTATAGTGCAATCCAAACAAATATTCCTTACTAAAACTTTCTCGAAGCACTACATAAAACCTTTGAAAGCGTCCGTTTAAAAATAACTTGCTTGTGACACGCGATTTGTTAAGCAAATTAGTAATGTTAAAACTATCAAACGCTGCAAGTAACATAATGACTGCAATAAACGCAATAACGCCAACAAAAACATATAACCCAGTTTTAAAGTACTTCATCTTTGTAACTTTAAATTTAATCAGCGCACCAACAATCAAGGCGGGCAGTAAATAAAGTAAAGCCATAAGATCGGGTAATAAAATTAGTGTTACCACGCCTAAAAGTGACGTTACACTTAGTAAACTTACTAATTTTTTATCTTTAAAATCAGTGACAAACAACAAGCCGCCACCAGCAGCACTTAAGAAGAGTGCTAAGTTTGAAAGTAAACGGTAATCAGCAGTAATTAATTTAAAGCCGAGCAAAAAGGATGATTGTTCAGCAATGTTATACGTTTCGCCATAATAAAAATTAACACGATCTGCATAAAAATAGCGATAAAATGGACCGTAATTTATCATCGTTGCAAATAGTGAAACAATTAGCAACAAAGCAAGACCACCAAAAATTGTCGCAAATATATAAAGCGGGTTAATAAAATCCGTCTTACTTACAAAATAACCAAGCAGTACAAGCGCAATTATTCCCAGCGCATTAAAAAGCAAACTGAACAGAGAACGATTCATCAAAATATAATCAATGTCAACAAAGCTGCCGCTTTGATATGCAGGTGCAAAAACAGTCACAAAACTATATAAAAACAGTGGTGCAACGACGAGAAAGAGCCCTTTGCTCAAGCTAAGTTGAAGTTCTTTAAATAAAATTGGCGCAAGCGCTAATGCTAACAAAACTGCTACTACACGAAATAAAGTTGTGAAGTTTCCAAAATTAAACCCGATAAGAAACAATAGTTCTACTGTAAGAAATATCGATAACGGAAACAGTTTTTCGCGATACTTTTTATTTTTACTCACCAATAACATCCTCCTTCAACATTTTCATATCCGCGTGATTTGACTTGCGGACGAATCCAATGTTCATTAATATGCTTTGCTACATACGGACGGTTTTCCCATCGTTTACCGATGATGCCGAACAAAAGTTGTGTTGCTCCGCCACTTTGAATTGCAATTTTACCAAGCGACTTGATAAATAAAGCAAGCGGCGTACCATAAGCGCCCGCCCCAATTAAAGCGACGTCAAAATCCATCTTAAGTATTTCTAATTTCAAATAATCAAGTGCATCAAACCAATTATCAAACCGTGCATCGGTTTCGTCTCCAATTGTTTGTACAGCTTTAATCGTTGAAAGTTCGAACTCAGGTAGCAATTTTGGCTTACTAGGAAAAAGTAATTCACGTTGTTTGTATTGTTTTGCAATTTCTTCGCTAAAAGGTGATATAACTAAAACCTTTTTCCCTGCTAGTAGTGGCGACCACTCACCTAAAAGTGGGTCGAGCGACCAGTTTTGCACCGGTCTAGCTTGCGGAGTTAAAGTATGGAAATAATAATTTTCCATGTGTAAACCGCTGATGCCAACGACATCCGCTTCATGTAGTGTCGATGTTAGTAAATTGCCATAATGATCAAGAAATTCGTGATTAGCAGGGAAAAACCCTGCATTGTTTTTGATGCTATAAATTACGGGTTGCTTGTATTTCTTCCGTAGACCAAGTTTTATTTTTTCATAATTATTAAGCGCACTTAACTCAACCGCACCAAACCGGATTGCAGCAAAAGGTTTATTTTGTTTCAGCGCTTTTTCTAAAACACGATAGCCATCGTCCATCGTAATTGCTTTATGCCCACCAACTTTATCGGTTCGTGGCTTTATCCGAAAAAACTTGTAGCGCAACACTTGCGGAGCGCTTTTAAGAAACTCGAGTCGATATCTACTTTTTGTTCGTTTCATTGTACTTATACTATACACGATTTATCGTGTATTTATGCTGTTAATTGCTCAAAAACAAAGCTTGCAATCGCTAAACCAAATGCTGGAGGAACAAATGGCGAACTGCCTGGTTTACTACTTTTATTTACTTGTGGATATTCTTCACTATACGCAACATTCAATTTTGTTAATTTTAATTTGCGCAGTTCAGCACGAATTTTCTTTGCAAGCGGACAAGCAAAAGTTTGTTCAATTTTACCAATTCGTACTTTTGTAGGATCAAGGCGATTTCCCGCCCCCATCGAGCTAATAATATTGATTTTATTTACTAAACAGTGCCGAATAAGCGCCATTTTCGCATTAAAGTCATCAATTGCATCAATTACATATGAATATTGTTCTAACCGGAAATCGTCAATATTTCCTGGCGATAAGCGCGTGGTTATTGTGTTAATTTCAACGTTTTCATTAATGCTTTGGCAGCGCTCAATGGCAGCAATAACTTTGTTTTTTCCTAGCGTAATGTTAGTGGCTAAAAGTTGCCGATTAAAGTTTGTAATTTCGACATCGTCAAAATCAACGATTGTAATTTTCATAAAACCTGCTCGTACGAGCGATTCTAACGCTTGGCCGCCCACGCCCCCCACACCAAAAATAATAAGTTTCGTATTTTGGATTTTTTCTAAGTAGGCCGGTCCAACGATTTGACGTGTCCGCGAAAATTTTGTATTCATAATTAATAACTTCTTTTGTATTTTATCACGCAAATAAAATAAAATGGTATTTGTCTTTTATAAAAAGGGGCTGTTAAGAAACCCATAAAATCTTAGCGGCCTCTTTTTCTTTTACT